>DMZE01000120.1 GCA_003492055.1 Cellvibrionales bacterium | reverse complement strand
ATTAATGAAAAATAAATTAATGAAGAATAAAAACATGATGAGTTTTATGGCCTCTCTTTCTCTAAGTTTTACGCTTTAATTTACCGCCTTTATATTGTTTATGCCAAAGTCTTCTCAGCCGTATAGTCATAGTGAAAACAGCCGTCAGGCTGAGAGCATGCTATTGGTTGAGCGTCATGCGCCATTAGTCAAACGCATTGCTTATCATCTTTTGGCTCGCTTACCCGACAGTGTTCAAGTCGATGACTTAATTCAATCGGGTTTAGAAGGTTTGCTTGAGGCGGCGGGTAATTACGATAAAGCTAAGGGCGCAAGCTTTGAGACCTTTGCTGGCATTCGTATTCGTGGCGCAATGCTCGATGAGATGCGGCGGGGGGATTGGTCTCCACGCTCTCTGCATCGTAACGCTCGTCGCTTAGCCGAAGAAAATTCAAAGCTTGAGCGTCAGCTTGGCCGAGCCCCTACAGACAGTGAGCTGGCGTTGTCACTGGATATTAGCTTAGAAGATTATCGTGATATGGCGCGCCATAGCATGAGCGCTAGATTATGCAGCTTTGATGAGGTTGTAGGCGTTGCTAATGGTGATGGCGGGGCTGACGAAGGGCTAACCCGTTCAGCCTTATATGCCGATACTGCCGATGGCCCCGATAAATTAATCGAAAATGATGAGCAGCGCACACAGGTAGCCGAAGCAATAAGTGCTCTGCCAGAGCGTGATCAACTATTACTGAGTTTATACTACAAAGAAGAGCTCAATCTTAAAGAGATTGGGCTTGTACTGGGCGTGAGTGAATCGCGTGTCAGTCAGCTCCATAGTCAGGCTGCGCTTAAATTACGCAGCAAACTGCTTGATTAACCTCTAATAAATCCACATTGACTCGCAATTTATTGCCTATCTCGACTGGCTAGATGCCTAGCTTCTTCTAGACTAAACCTTATAACGATTGGAATTAACCGCTTAAGCGCTTGTTTTGCGCCAAACTGATTAATTCTTAGTCAGCAATGCTCATGGAATATCGGCAGTTAGAGATACAGGTTTCTGTTGCAGAGTTGGGGTTTAAATAGATAGTTACAGGTTTTATATGGATGAGTTAGTCACACAGGCCGATCAATGGCATCGCAGTCAGCTTTCACGCCAGCTTAAAAAGTTGGTTCGTGGTATTGCTGTGCTGGGCTATTGTGAGCATGACGATGCCATGCCTACAGTGACACAATCGATAAATGACGTTGAACAGACGTTAAGCGCCTTAAGTGCGAGCCCTTCATCGGTGACAGAATACCTTCAACATTTAGAGACTTCGATATTATCTGATAATCAGCGTTTGTTAATGGAAGCGCATAGCTTGCTGACACAGGCTCGCTTGTTATTGAGTCAACGCACAGAGCGTTGTTCAAATAACCTCAATGTTATAGATATGCGTCAAAATAAAGCGGATCTTGTGGATGCTGCTTTTGAACGGATGTTGGCAGCAAGTAATACGCCTTGTCTTTATTCGTCTTCGGCTAGTGACGGTAGTTATATGGGCCTGGACGCAGCATTTGATCAGGATGATGCTCGTCATACAGCCGCAAATAAAACAACCAACAAACGCCTCTCAACCCATCTTAAATTAGTGGTTGATAATAGCGATTCTCTTTTACCGGTTAATTCCGGTGATCAATAAAAAACGCGGATAAAATAATACGTGGATATCCTAAGTCTCATTGGTGTAATTCTTGGTTTTGCTGCCATTATTGGTGGCAACTTTCTTGAGGGCGGACATGTTAACGCTTTAGTTAATGGGCCTGCTGCACTTATTGTTATGGGTGGTACTTTAGGGGCGGCTGCTCTGCAAACACCTAAATCGGTTTTTCTACGCGCCATGCGAATGTTGGTTTGGGTTGTTAAGCCACCTCAAGATGATTTTGATGCTTCGTTAAAAAAGATTTTAGAATGGGCTAGCACGGCAAGACGCAATGGTTTATTGGGTCTTGAAAAAATAGCGGCTAATGAACCGAATCAATATGCCAGAAAAGGTTTACAGCTTTTGGTTGATGGCAAAGAGCCAGAGCAAATTCGTGTATATATGGAGTTAGAGTTAACCAGTCGTGAGCGTCGTAATCTTGAAGCGGCAAAAGTCTATGACGCCATGGGCGGTTATGCGCCGACTATCGGTATTATCGGTGCGGTTATGGGGCTGATACATGTTATGGGTAATCTCGCTGACCCAAGTATGTTAGGCAGCGGTATAGCGGTTGCGTTTGTATCGACTATTTATGGTGTGGGTATCGCTAATTTATTTTTTATTCCTATTGCCAATAAATTGCGCGCCTATGCTCGCCACGAATCACATGTTAGAGAAATGTTAATAGAAGGTTTGTTATCGATAGCCGAAGGTGAAAACCCACGTTCGATAGGTGAAAAGCTTAAAGGGTTCTACGAAGACGCCTAATAGTATAAAAACAAAAGTCGTCCAAAAGGGTTATTAGGAGCAAGTCATGCACAACTTCATTATGAACATTCAAGCGAAGCGACATTCAATTGCGTAGGTCAAGCTATCAAGGTGGCTATCGTTCTTTATCTAGAGCCGATGCTATTGATGCCGATGATGATGTTAATCATGATCGCTGGTTGGTTTCTTATGCCGATTTTATGACGCTGTTGATGGCTTTTTTTGTTGTTATGTATTCCATATCGCAAGTCTCCGAAGAAAAGTATCGCATTCTTACTGAAACCTTTAATGAAGCATTTAACCTTTCGGGTTATTCCGATGCGCAGCCGATTCGTGATAGTTCATCGGGCAATGATGCTAACGATGTACCTGAGTTTTTTACCCGCATAACTGAGCAGTTAGATAAAAGTTTTGAATCATTAATTGAAGATGAATTTATTACCGTAACGGGTGATGAGCGTTGGTTGCAAATAGAGTTACAGTCAGCGATTTTATTTGGCAGTGGCGGGGCGGTATTGAGTCGTCCGGCAGAAGCGATTATTGGCGAGTTAAGTGC
>DMZE01000244.1 GCA_003492055.1 Cellvibrionales bacterium | reverse complement strand
CTAAGTAAAAAGCTAAGCAAAAAGACAGTTAGCTGATCGCAAATATGCGTCAGCAAAAAGCGTTGTTCCTTTTAGGTTCAGCGCTTTTTTTTACAGCACTTATTGATGCTTTTGTATTCATTTTTCTGATTCTTCTCCCTCTAATTATTAATTTTAATGATAGTGAGGCCGTCAATTACTGATTTTAGGGGCGCTCTCAGGTATCATCCCACTTCACTTTAATGACCCTATTTATCATCGTTATAATGAGTAGAATGCAAACACGTGTCTGAGCCGAATTTTCCCAATGAACCGCCCATGATTGATGATGCCGACTATTCGGATCAAGAATCGATATCGTTAGCCAATAACGATATGTTAAGCGATTATCCTGAGGCGCCAACGCCTAACTTTTCTGCTGACATGGTCAGTTTAAAAACCTTGCCGCATTCACTTGAGGCAGAGCGTTCGTTACTGGGCGGCATTATGCTGTCAGAAACGGCCTGGGATGCCGTGGCTGAATTAGTTACGCCTAGTGATTTTTACTATGGCAAACACGGTCATATTTTTACTGAGATGGCGCGCTTAGCTGAAGCTGCCGAGCCGCTTGATGTTATTACCTTGGCAGAGGCTTTACAAAAGCGCGCTTTGCTTGAGGCCTCTGGAGGCTTAATTTATTTAGCCGACTTAGCAAAGAGCACGCCATCGGCTGCGAATATTCGCGCCTATGCCAATATTGTTCATGATCGAGCAACACTTCGTCGCATCATTAATACCGCCACTTCAATACAAGAAACCGCATTTAATCCCGAAGGTCGCGACGCAGGTGATGTGTTAGACAGTGCTGAGCGTTTAATTATGCAAATTGCTGAGCAGGGACCCAAGTCAGGTGGCCCTGTTGGTGTTAATGCTTTATTAAAAGACGCCTTAGGTAAAATTGATGAGCTGTTTAATAGTAAGGGCTCTATTACTGGATTAACCACAGGCTATAAAGATCTCGATAGTAAGACTTCAGGTTTGCAGCCTGCAGATTTAATTATTGTTGCTGGCCGACCTTCTATGGGTAAAACCAGTTTCGCGATGAACTTGGTAGAGAACGCAATATTAGCCGACTCTAAACCCATACTCGTTTTCAGTATGGAGATGCCAGCCGGTTCATTGATGATGAGACTATTATCGTCGGTGGGTAAGATTGACCAAACGCGCGTGCGTAATGGTCAGTTAGAAGAAGAGGATTGGGCGAAATTAAGCGCCGCCATGCAGCAGTTAAAAGATAAGCCACTATTAATTGATGATACGCCAGCGTTAACGCCTACAGAAATTCGTTCTCGTGCTCGAAAGGTACTGCGCGAGCAAGGTAGCTTGGGCATGATCATGATCGATTACCTTCAGTTGATGCAAGTGGCTGGTAGCAGTGAAGGTCGAACCGCAGAGATCAGTGAAATTTCGCGCTCGCTAAAAAGTATTGCTAAAGAATTTAACTGCCCGGTTATTGCTTTATCACAGCTAAACCGAAGTCTTGAGCAGCGACCGAATAAACGTCCGGTTATGTCAGATTTGCGCGAATCGGGCGCCATCGAGCAAGACGCCGATGTTATTATGTTTATTTATCGCGACGAAGTGTATAACGAAGAATCACCTGATAAAGGCACCGCCGAAATCATTATTGGTAAGCAGCGTAACGGACCTATAGGTACTTCACGTCTTGCCTTTGTCGGCCAATTTACGCGCTTTGAAAATCTTGCGCATACGGACTATAGCGATGACTATGAATAAAGTGATGACGACGAATAATGTTTAGCTGCACACTTTAGTAGTAACCCTTAATTATGCTTGAACAAGCCTACCGTATTTCACGACTACTCTCTTCGGCTGTCTATCCCAATTGTCGCCATGTTGATGGCGGCTTACCACTTTATATTATCGAAAATCCTCTTGGCCGCATGGTTATTTGTGAGCAAGGCGCACAAGTGCTGTCGTTTATTCCTGCCGGTAAAAAAGATTTACTCTGGTTGTCACCGTTAGCTGAATTCAAATTAACTAAACCGGTGCGCGGTGGCATTCCCGTTTGCCTACCATGGTTTGGTGTTAACCAACGCGACAAGCAAAAGCCCAGTCATGGTTTTGCGCGTAACGTGAATTGGCAGTTGGCGAATATTGAAGATGCTGATGATCCGCAGCAAGGTGCTTGTACGCGTATCGAATTTGTACTTGAGCAGTTTCAACTACAGCCGCATAGTTTATTTCCGTATCCGTTTAGCGCGCGTTTAACTTTTTTAATGAGTAATAGCCTTAGTGTTCATTTACAGCTAACGAATACGGGTAGTGAGTCACTGCCATTAACATGGGCGTTACATAGTTATCATCCGGTTGCATCTATCACATCAACTCGCGTGACCGGTTTGGATAATTGTGAGTATCTCGATAATACTTGCGGGCTTGCGCGAAAGCAGCAAAGTGGTGATGTTGTTTTTAATGGTGAGTTAGATCGTGCCTATATTAATGCAGGTAACAAACAAAGTATTATTTCAGCCTCGCCAGATAATACTTCTATTGCGATCGAAGCCAGTGGTTGTTCCAGTGCGGTTGTTTGGAATCCCGGCTTAGAAAAAGCCGCTGCAATGCAAGATATGGGGGCGGAGAACTATCAGAAATTTGTTTGTGTTGAGCGCGGTAATGTCTTTGATAATGAAGTGATGCTACTGCCTAATAAAACCCATCTAGCTTCTTTGCATATTAAGCTATAGATCGAGCTGCTCGCGTAAGTTTTTTAATTTTTCTTTTTGCACTTCTGGTTCTAGCGGTGCTTGTTTTTTCTTAGTTAACGCTTTTGCTACCGGCATACTTAATTGTTCACCGCGCTTAACTCGCTCTAGTAATAATAAATAATTGCGTTCAAATACCGGGAAGACCTGTGCTTCAGGCTGGCTACTAATAAAAAACCAATCGGTGGTTTTTCCTGCGTAGTAAACAATGGGGTGCGACCATTTAACATTTTGACGTGGCTCACTCGAAAGGCTAGCTTCAATATAAGCGGTTTTAGCATCGGGTATGCCGGCCGTAATCGCAGCGTCACAATACTCGCGAATACTGTGTGGTGTCGGTAAAAAAGTATTATCGCAGATGGCTTGTCTACCCGCTGCAGCAATATGCACAGGTTTAAAATCTACTAATAAGCGCAGCCATAATTGCTTAGCCATCGATAACGATTGATGGTCAGGAAAGGCTTTATGAAATTGATTATGGTAGGCCAGCTCTAATTCAGTAAACAAATGATTAATCGCTTCGACATGTGCTTCGGTCGGCTTAGCGGTTGATGCTTCAGAACCATTCACCCCTGCGGCTATTGACGCATTACTGGGTAAGTGAATATCGGATACATGTTTTGCCATGATTT
>DMZE01000205.1 GCA_003492055.1 Cellvibrionales bacterium | reverse complement strand
TTATCTGAATTCTTATCTGAATTATTTATATGACAAGTCAACAGCCAATCTGGGCCAACTGCCATTGTATCGGTAATCGTTAAATCCATTACTTCAGACATATTTTCAAAAGGCATGCTGAATGCGGGCATCGCATTGCCACCCATCAACTTAGGTGCAACAAATAATTTCAATTCATCGACTAAGTGCTGCTGAACAAACTGCCCTGCCAATGTTGGACCAGCCTCAATCATGACATGATTCATTTCATGCGAAGCAAGATACGAGAGCAGTGCATGTAAATTAACAGCCGAAAGATCTTCACCGTCCTCTGAGAATGTAATCACTTTTACACCACGCGCTTCTAACGACTGCACTCGGTCAGCCGGAGCCGTATTGACGCAAGCAATATATACATCACGCGTCGCTAACATTTCAGCGCTCACAACTTTGGCACTTAACGGTGTTTTTAATTGTGAATCCACAATCACTAATGCTGGCTGCCTTTCGACAGGCGCACCTAAATTTTGTTCACGTACATTAAGACTGGGATCATCATGAATAACTGTACCAACGCCGGTAACAATCGCACAGCTACTCGCACGTAATTGCTGCACCTGTTGGCGCGCTGGAGGCGCTGTAATCCACTGGCTTTCACCAGAGGCCATAGCCGACCGACCATCTAAACTCATTGCCATTTTACAGCTCACAAAAGGCAACTGCTTTTGCATACGTTTAATAAATCCGCGGTTAAGTACTGCCGCCTGCTCTGCCATTAATCCATTACTAACGTCTAAACCAGCGGCACGCAATAAAGCATTACCCTGACCAGAAACCTTAGGATTGGGATCTTCCATAGCTGAGACAACACGCACTATGCCGGCCGTTTGCAATGCATTAGTGCAAGCACCGGTTTTTCCGGTAAAGCTGCAAGGCTCTAAACTAATATAAGCCGTTGCCCCTTTTGCTTCATCGCCGGCATCAGCAATCGCATTCACTTCCGCATGCGCATCACCAGCCCTTACATGCCAACCACGACCAACAATTTTTTCATTTTTTACGAGCACACAGCCAACACAGGGATTAGGTGTCGCCGTATAAAGGCCACGACCTGCTAACTGAATTGCTTCAGCCATAAACTGACTATCAGCAATAGAATATATCGATTTAATCGACACTGGTTTCCGCACTTTTTTCTGATCTGCCTTCCGCAGATAACTTATCAATCTCTTCACGAAATTCATTCAGATCTTGAAAGCTACGATACACCGAAGCAAAACGAACATAAGCGACGTGATCGAGCTGGCGAAGATGCAACATAACAGCTTCACCAACGCGAATAGCACTCACTTCTCGCTCACCGGTAGCCATTAACTCATGCTTAATATGACTAACCGCCGCTTCAATTTGCTCAACACTCACTGGACGTTTTTCTAACGCACGTAAAATGCCGCCACGCAATTTGCTTTCATCAAAAGGCTGGCGCACATCATTTTGTTTAATAATTTTAGGCAATAATAGCTCAGCCGTTTCATAAGTCGTATAACGCTCAGTACACGTTTGGCACTCACGACGACGACGAATTTGCTCACCCTCGGCAACTAGCCGAGAGTCAATCACTTTAGTATCTTCTTCTGAACAAAAGGGACAGCGCATACTTAATTAACTCGTCTTGATTCGGCTAAGCTCTCACTATTAATTGACAAAAAATCAATTAGCATAAACAGGAAAGCGTTTACACAATTCAGAAACTTGACCGCGGACACGATCAATCACTGCTTGATCATTCACATCAGCTAAAATGTCACACATCCAATGCGTTAGCTGAATCACTTCTTCTTCTTTAAAACCGCGTGTCGTAATGGCTGGCGTACCAACACGTAGACCACTGGTTACAAAAGGTGAACGTGGATCATTAGGTACCGCATTTTTATTCACAGTAATGTGAGCCGCACCTAATGCCGCATCGGCATCAGTACCGGTGTACTCTTTACCAATTAAATCAACCAACATTAAATGGTTATGCGTACCGCCAGAAACAATTTTAATGCCTCTTTCAATAAAGGTATTCGCCATGGCTTTTGCATTAGCAACTACTTGCTGCTGATACATTTTAAAATCATCTTCCATCGCTTCTTTAAAGCTAACGGCTTTCGCTGCAATCACATGCATTAATGGGCCACCTTGACCACCAGGGAAAACCGCAGAGTTAAATTTCTTCTCCAACGCAGGATTAGCCTTCGCTAAAATAATACCGCCACGTGGGCCGCGTAATGTCTTATGGGTTGTTGACGTTACAACATCAGCATAAGGAACAGGGCTAGGATAAACACCTGCAGCAACTAAACCAGCAACGTGAGCCATATCAACCAATAAATAAGCATCAACCTTATCTGCGATTTCCCGGAAGCGTGCCCAATCAACAATACCTGAATAGGCAGAAAAACCAGCCACAATCATTTTAGGCTTATGCTCTAATGCTAAGGCTTCAACTTGCTCGTAATCAATTTCACCCGTTTCAGCATTCAAACCATACTGAACCGCGTTATAAACTTTGCCTGAAAAGTTTGGCTTAGCACCATGCGTTAAGTGACCACCAGCATCCAAGCTCATACCTAACACGGTATCGCCGGCACTTAATAATGCTAAATAAACCGCACTGTTCGCTTGCGAGCCAGAATGCGGCTGCACATTGGCGTAATCGGCACCAAATAATTTTTTAGCGCGCTCAACGGCTAAATCTTCCGCCAAATCAACAAACTCACAACCACCGTAATAGCGCTTGCCCGAATAACCCTCGGCGTATTTATTGGTTAGCTTAGTACCCTGCGCTTCCATAACTCGAGGGCTACAATAATTTTCTGAGGCTATTAGCTCAATATGATCTTCTTGGCGCTGCTCTTCTGAAGCAATCGCTGCTTGTAATTCGTCGTCAAAACCTGCCACTGTCATGCTTTTATCAAACATTAAACCACTCCAAAACTTAAAATAAGAAATAAACTAACGCCTATACCAATACGTAGCACGGAAGGCTTGGCCCACTGAATAGAGGCAATAATAGACAAAACACCCTAAATTTGAGCACCAAAGCCATAATCGTCTACTTTTTAGACAGCTCAACGCTATTTCGGACAGAGCGCCTGCCTTTTATTCAGCTCACCTACTCGCTATGTCGCTTATTCAACCCATATAAAAACGACGAAAAGGCTGCTACGAAAGGAGCGCGTATTCTACATGAATAGGTGCCTTATATGCACTGATAACAAGTTACAGTGATCCCTTTGTTAGGCATTTTTAACACGCTTTTCTGAGTCTAAAAACAGAATTCGCACACGCCCTATAAAACACTCAACTTATTGAATTTAATAATTTTTTTCTGCCACACCGACCATAACAGCACTCACTTTTTAGCAAACACTCCGGTATACTAGCGCGACAGTGTTGAATCGTTGATTAGCCTTAGCTATATTTATCAATTAATTCCCCACATTTTAACAATTGAGCGGCCCCATTAAGGCCGAATATCATAGTCAACTTGGAAATTATCCATGGCCCAATACGTTTTCACCATGAACCGCGTCGGCAAAATCGTACCGCCCAAACGCGAAATCCTCAAAGATATCTCATTATCCTTTTTCCCTGGCGCCAAAATCGGCGTGCTAGGCCTTAATGGCTCGGGCAAATCGAGCCTACTTAAAATCATGGCCGGTCTCGATCCTGATTACCTAGGCGAGGCGCGACCACAGCCAGACTTGAATATTGGCTATTTACCGCAGGAACCCAAACTCGATGAGAGTAAGGATGTTCGTGGCAATGTTGAAGACGGCTTAGGTGAAATTGCCGAAGCACAGCAGAAGCTCGACGCCATCTATAATGCTTACGCCGAACCCGATGCTGACTTTGACGCACTCTCAAAAGAACAGCAGCGCTTAGAAAACCTCTTACAAGCGGGTGACGCACATAATCTCGATCATAAACTCGAAGTGGCCGCCGATGCACTTCGCCTACCACCTTGGGATGCTGATGTCAGTAAACTCTCTGGCGGTGAACGCCGCCGAGTTGCCTTATGCCGATTATTGCTTTCGAATCCCGATATGTTATTGCTGGATGAGCCAACTAACCATTTAGATGCAGAAAGCGTTCATTGGTTAGAACAATTTTTAGAAGACTATGCCGGCACTGTGGTTGCCATTACGCATGATCGCTATTTTTTAGATAATGCCGCCGGTTGGATTTTAGAATTAGATCGCGGTCGAGGTATTCCTTACGAGGGCAACTACACCAATTGGTTAGAGCAAAAAGAAGAGCGACTAGCGAGAGAAGACAAGCAGGAAGCCTCGCGCCAAAAAACGATAAAAGCTGAACTTGAATGGGTTCGCTCTAACGCTAAAGGTCGTCA
>DMZE01000240.1 GCA_003492055.1 Cellvibrionales bacterium | reverse complement strand
AAAGGCGACGCCACCGTGCTCCATGGCTTTTTCGCCATGATGCTCTTCATCACTCAGCATTTGCGTCAAAATGGCTCGCGTTTTTTCATCGTGCTCGGGTAGTTGGTCTAGATGCGAGCGTAAGTGCTGACAGACTTGATCTTCGGTAGCAGCCACAAATCCCAAGCTCCATTTATCGCCTGCGATGCCAGCCAATGCGCCAATCCCAAATGATAAACCATAAAATAACGGGTTCAGATAGCTGGGTTTGCTGTGCAACTGATCTAACCGTTCTTCGCACCAGGCCAGATGGTCTTCTTCTTCTTTGGCCGATTCATGCATGGCCTCTCGAATAGTTTCGGTTTTTGCGGTGAGTGCCTGCCCCTGATAAAGCGCTTGGGCGCAGACTTCGCCGGTATGATTAATGCGCATTAAGCCGCCAATATGTTTTTTTTCTTGCGCGCTAAGTGTTTCGATATCATCTTGAATGCTATCGAGTTGCGCCGCCGGTGATTCTCTATGCGCGCGCGTACTACCGGGGCTCACGGTACGAACAATATGGTCAACACCCATAATCAATTGATCGACGGGAGTGAGTTTTCTTGGCGGTTTATCTGACATAAGGTGGTCCGCAATGACTGTGTTGGTTATTTAACTTGTCTTTCGTCTATCTATAATACGCGTTTAGTACAGCTTGTGATCAACTTTAAATGTGGCATTCATTCTTCACGCAGGCTAATGGAGGGCCAGCCGGCTTTGGCTGCATGGGCGAGCAATGCGCTATCAGCGTCGACAGCAACCGCATGGCCAACCACTTCTAGCAGTGGGATATCATTGCGAGAGTCGCTATAAAAGCAGGCCTCAGAAAGATCAAAGGGGTTTTCAGCTAACCATTCATTGAGTCGTGTGACTTTGCCTTCTTTAAAGCACGGTATGCCGGTGGGCTTGCCAGTGTAAACGCCGTCTTTTTGTTCAGCATTACTGGCCAAAATATCATCAACACCCAATAATTGCGCGATAGGTCGTGTGACAAAATCATTGGTGGCGGTAATAATTAGTAGGTAGTCGCCAGCTTGGCGATGTTTTGCGAGCAGTGCGTCGGCTTGCGCTAAACGCATAGGCGCCACACAGGTCGCCATAAAGTCGGCGTGTAGTGCTGCGAGTACATCGGCGGGCTGTCCAGCAATCGGTTTTAAGGCAAAGCTTAAGTAGGCGTTGATATCGAGCGTGCCGTTATTGTAGTCCTGAAAAAAACCATCATTGCTCTTTTTGTATTCTAAGGCATCAACCAAGCCTTTTTGGATAAGAAATTCGCCCCATGCATGGTCGCTGTCACCGCGAAGAAGGGTATTGTCGAGGTCAAAGATGGCAAGTTTTTGTTGGCCGTACGGCATGCCGGGCTCCTGTTTAGCAATATTAGGGCGTTGGTATTTAAATTGATGTTGGCTGGCATCAATTTAGACGCAAATTCGATTATCAATAGCTGATAATTCTATTCTGTCTAAAAAGAGATACCAAGATCATAAATACCGATCTTAATTATCGCCATTCAATAAAGCCGTTTTTGCATAGCGAAAGCGTATTCTATGGGTATTTTTAACGGCCACTAACAGCTGCTGTGTTATAGTGCCTGCCTTAATTATTATGAGGGTGGAACGAAACTTGTTGGATGCTGACGGATACCGATTGAATATAGGCATCGTAATCGCCAATGGCCGTGGTGATGTATTGTGGGCGCGGCGTGTTAGGCAAGGCGGTTGGCAGTTTCCACAGGGTGGCATTCACGAAGGCGAAACCCATGAGCAGGCGATGTATCGTGAGCTTGAAGAAGAGACAGGCCTCACTAAAGAGCAGGTTGAAGTTTGGGGTGTGACCCGTGATTGGCTGCGTTATCGCCTACCTAAAAAGATGATTAGACCGACTCAAGGTCAAGTCTGTATTGGTCAAAAACAAAAGTGGTATCTGTTACGCCTTACAGCAGAAGATTCTGCAATTCATTTTAATGGCTGCGATAAGCCTGAATTTGATCATTGGGAATGGGTTAGCTATTGGTATCCGCTTAATCAGATTATTGATTTTAAACGGCAGGTTTACCAGCGCATGCTGAAAGAGCTCTCTAGCTTACATTCCCAAAAGGTTGCGCATTTTCTTAATGATGATCGGTAACGACTAAGATAATGAATATTCTTCAATCCCTTAGCAGCATTGTTCAAAAAGTAAACTCAGCGCCAGACTTACAATCGGCGTTAGATATTATCGTGAGCCAAGTGCGAACCGTTATGGGCACTGAGGTATGCACGGTTTACTTAACCGACCATCAAGAACAGCGATTAATATTCCGTGCCACCGAAGGCCTAAACAAAAATGTGCTGGGTCATCTCAGCTTAGGTTTTGGTGAGGGCTTAGTAGGTCAGGTTGCCCTTCGTGAAGAGCCGATAAATACCAACAGTGCAGAGTCTCATCCGCACTTTCAATATCTCGAAGATATTGGTGAAGAGAGCTTTAGCTCTTTTCTTGGCGTGCCTATTATTCACCACCGTATTGTTTTGGGTGTATTGATTGTTCAGCAAACCGTTAAACGTCGTTTTGATGAAAGTGAAGAAGCTTTTCTGGTTACCGTATCGGCACAGTTAGCCGGACTGATTGCGCATGCTCAGGTTGCGGGCTTAGTTGATTTACGAGCCGATGCAGAAGCGGTTAACGCTGAGTTTCGTGGCGTGGCAGGAGCTTCGGGTGTGGCGATTGGTCGAGCGGTGGTTGTGGCACCTCCTGCTGATTTATACGCAGTGCCAAAACGAAAAAGTCGTGACCCCTATGAAGAGCTAACTTTTTTCCGCGCTTGTGTTGCTCGTGTGCGTAATGATATTGAGCAGTTGAGTTTGCAATTAGCCGACCGCTTACCCCCGCAAGAATTAGCGCTGTTTGAAGTTTATTCTAAGATGCTTGATTCGCCAGCGCTGCCTGCTGAAATTGAAGAGTTAATTGAGCAAGGCGAGTGGGCGCAGGGCGCCGTGGCGCATGTGATACGCATGCATTTAAAAGCCTTTGAGCAAATGGATAATCCGTATTTAAAAGAGCGTGCGGTTGATGTTAAAGATTTAGGTTCTCGCTTATTAGAATATTTACAGCAAGCGAATCAAGAGCCGATTGTTTATCCTGACAACGTTATTTTAATTGGTGACGAATTAACGGCATCGATGTTGGCCGAGTTGCCGCGTAAAAAATTAGCGGGCTTGGTATCGCTGCGTGGTTCGCGAAATTCTCACGTCGCTATTTTAGCGCGTAGCATGGGTATACCAACGGTTATGGGGGCGGTTGATATTCCCTTTATGCAAGTTGAGGGTACAGAGTTAATTGTTGATGGTTATGCAGGTTTGGTTTATTTTAATCCGACCATAGAGTTGCTAGCCAGCTACGAAGAAATAGTTGAAGAAGAGCGGCTCGTGTCGCGAGGTCTCGAAGCGCTTAAAGATTTAAGTTGTGAGACAACGGATAATCATCGTGTTTCTCTTTGGGTGAATACGGGTTTAGCTTCAGATATTGTGCGGTCTCTTGATAGGGGTGCTGAAGGGGTTGGTTTATACCGCACCGAAATTCCTTTTATTATGCAAGATCGTTTTCCGAGTGAGGAAGAGCAGCGAACGATTTATCGCATGCAGCTTGAGGCGTTTGCGCCGAGTCCCGTTACGATGCGCACCTTAGATGTTGGTGGCGATAAATCACTGCCTTATTTTCCGATAGAAGAAGATAATCCCTTTTTAGGTTGGCGCGGTATTCGCGTGACGTTGGATCATCCAGAAATATTTCTTTCGCAAGTGCGCGCCATGATGAAAGCCAGTGTTGGCTTAAATAATTTACGCATCATGTTGCCGATGATCAGTTATGTCAAAGAGGTAGATGAAGCGCTAGTATTAATTCGTCGTGCACATGCAGAATTAGTTGAGGAAGGTGTTGAAGCATTATTGCCATCGATTGGTGTTATGGTTGAAGTGCCAGCGGCGGTTTATCTTTCGGCGGAGCTCGCTAAGCGAGTCGATTTTTTGTCGGTGGGCAGTAATGATTTAACCCAGTATTTATTGGCGGTTGACCGTAATAATTCCAGTGTTGCCGAGCTTTATAACTCCTATCACCCAGCGGTTTTGCAGGCGCTAGCCAATGTCGCTAGTGCGGGTCATGCAGCCGGTAAGCCGGTAAGTATTTGTGGTGAGCTAGCGGGTGATCCAGGCGCGGCAGTATTGTTGATGGCCATGGGTTATGACTCACTATCAATGAATGCAACGAATTTACCCAAAGTAAAATCAGTGCTGCGAAGTGTCAGTAAAGTTGAGGCCGACGCGTTACTTGGCGCAGTAATGGCGATGCATGAGATTGAAGATATTCGTGGAGCTGTAGAAGCCTTGTTTGAAGAGAAAGGTATTACTCGTTTATTTCGCAACCGTATTACGCAGAAGTAAACGCGTTAATGGATTGGTTATTGTTTTTAATAATCGGCGCCTTTGCTGGATTGTTAGCGGGTTTGTTTGGCGTTGGCGGCGGCGTTATTATTGTACCCATTTTAATTTTTATTTTTGCACAGCAGGGGTTTGATGCTGCGCTATTAGTTCACTTAGCTATAGGAACTTCTTTCGCATCAATCGTTGTAACTTCTTGTGGGTCAGTGACTGCGCATCATCGTTTAGGTAATGTTAATTGGTCGGTTGTTAAAGCAATGACGCCCGGCTTAGTGGTTGGCGTTTCACTGGGCTCTGTTATAGCTACCGAACTTGCCGGTAGTCATTTGCAGTTAGCTATTGCTGTGTTTTTAATGTTAGTTGCCGTGCAAATGTTTTTTGCCATACAACCGCAGGCCGTATTTGGTTTGCCGCGTCGTTCGATCTTAGCTGGAAGTGGCGTTGTTATTGGTGCAGTAAGTGCTTTCTTTGGTATTGGTGGTGGCTCGCTAACGGTTCCATTTTTGGCGGCCTGTCAGCAAGCCATGAAGCGTGCAGTTGCAACGTCGGCGGCCTGTGGTTTTTCTATCGCTTTGTTTGGTGCTTTGGCCTATGCCTTTAAAGGTATAAGTGTGAGCGGTTTACCGCCACTAACAACGGGATATATTTATTGGCCGGCGTTTGTGGGTATTGCGATAGCGAGCATACCGTTTACGCGTGTGGGTGCCATGCTGGCTGAGCGAGTTGCCGATAAAATATTAAAGCGTGGTTTTGCGTTGTTTTTATTTTTTATTGGCTTGCAGTTATTGTTAGCGCGTTAGCTTAATAATATTTAATGTGATGAGGCGTTTTTATATTAGGCCTTATCAATGAATGGAAAAGGTTATGTTGCAGTACCCCTCTATAGATCCGATTATCTTTTCGATAGGTCCTATTAGTTTACGCTGGTACGGCATGATGTATTTACTCGGTTTCGTTGCTGCCTATTTAGTGGGGCGTAAGCGCGCGCGCCAAGCCTGGTCTCCTATGCAGCCTGAGCAGGTCGAAGACCTTGTGTTTACAAGCGCCTTGGGTGCCGTGCTGGGTGGCCGTGTTGGCTATGTGTTTTTTTATGGCTTTGATCGTTTTCTAACAGATCCGCTATGGTTGTTTCGCGTGTGGGAAGGCGGTATGGCTTTTCACGGTGGGTTGTTAGGTGTGTTTTTGGCGCTCATTATTTATGCGCGCAAGCTTGGTAGACCGTTAGGTGAAGTGTGCGATTTTGTTGCGCCGCTTGCGCCTATTGGTTTGGGGTTGGGCCGTATGGCTAACTTTATTAATGCTGAGCTATATGGTCGTGCAAGCGATGTCTCTTGGGCTATGGTGTTTCCCAGTGATAGTCTAGCGATTCCTCGTCATCCCTCACAGCTTTACCAGTGCTTTCTAGAAGGTGTGGTGCTGTTTGTGCTGGTCTATGGCTTTACGCGTGTTCGCCGTCCTGCTTGGGCGGCCTCTGGCGTATTTTTACTAGGCTATGGCGTGGCGCGTTACGGTGTGGAGTTTTTCCGTGAGCCCGATGCCTCATTATTTTTAGATTGGATGACCAGAGGACAGTTTTTATCGTTGCCGATGATTATCGGTGGTGCGGCTATGATAGCATTGAGTTATTATTACTTTAATCAAAATGATCGACGCTTTATTGATCATGGTCTTTCTTCCTCTAGCTCAAAAGTTAAAGGTGCAAAGACAGTGGCCAAGAAAGCAGCCAAAAAATTAAAGGCAAAAAAGACCAAGAGCAAAAAAACAAAGAGTAGCTAAACAAAAGCGTCAATAAGCAAAAACTTGGATAAGGCGAGCTCGCCTTTAATTAACAGAAATAAGAAGCGTTAGAATTTATGCAGCAATATCTTGATTTAATGCGTCATGTTCGTGACGAGGGCGTTTTTAAGCCAGATAGAACCGGTACAGGCACTTACAGTGTTTTTGGTCATCAAATGCGTTTTGATCTGTCTCAGGGGTTTCCTGCGGTCACGACTAAAAAACTTCATTTAAAATCGATTATTCATGAATTGCTATGGTTTCTTTCTGGCAATACTAATATTGCTTATCTCAAAGAAAACGGTGTTTCTATTTGGAATGAGTGGGCAGATGAGCAGGGTGAGCTAGGCCCTGTATACGGTTATCAGTGGCGTTCATGGCCTACGGGTGATGGTCAGCATATCGATCAAATACAGCAGTTAATGGCGCAATTGAAGGCATCGCCAGACTCTCGCCGTCATATTGTTTCAGCTTGGAATGTCGCTTGTATTGAAGAGATGGCATTACCGCCTTGTCATACTATGTTTCAGTTTTATATTGCCGAAGGTAAGCTGTCATGTCAGCTGTACCAGCGTAGTGCCGATATTTTCTTGGGTGTGCCGTTCAATATTGGCTCTTATGCGCTGCTCACTATGATGATGGCGCAGGTTCTTGGTCTTAAGCCTGGCGATTTTGTCCACACTTTTGGTGATGCGCATTTATATGCCAACCATATGGATCAGGTTGAGCTACAGTTACAGCGCTCTCCAATGGCTTTACCTACTATGGCGATTAATCCAGATATCGATGATTTGTTTGCCTTTAGCTTTGATGATTTTGAGTTGCAGGATTATCAACATCATCCTCATATTGCCGCGCCAATAGCTGTTTAGAAAAACAGTTTTAACGTTGCTGATCTTTAAAAATGCGCTGTTGATTGATGATAGTGCAGTAGTGTTACCGTGTTACAAATTGACACATAACTGTCATCTTTCTACTAAAGATCATCGCAGTATGTAAAGGATTCCAAGATTATTGAAGTTTTAACGTTTTATAACGGCAATATGTTTGCACAATAACAGCATATGTTATTAAAATGCGCCGCTTCGCTGAGCGAGCAGCTTGTATAGCTTGCAATTTATTTGGCTCAAGCGTGTTTTTAGGTGAGCTAAAACGGTGCGTAATGTCTATCAGCAAGTTTGTTGATGATGTACTTGGAGCACTTAAAAGCAGAATCTCAAACAGCATTTAAGGGACTGTCTGTTGTTTATCGATTCAATGAATTATTGTCAACTGTGTAGATCGTTTTTTGTTCACGGCTGTCATAATATTTTTACAGCTCATTATTATTAAATTCGTCCTCAATTTCGGAAATACGAATCTTATGACTATTTACTCCTTTTCTCCGATGCCAAGCGCTTTTAAGCGTATTGCGCGAATCGGCTTATGTATTCTTACTTCAGCTTGCTTTTATGCAACGTCAGCCAGTGCTGATCAACTCGACGAGGTCTTTAAGGTCGGGCAGAGTAAAGCGGCTGCGGCACAAAAATCGCAAGTCAAAATAGATGGCATTGCAGAAAAAACCGATGCCCTTCTTCAAAATTATAAGCAAGTGAATAAAGAGATTGAAGGTTTGCGCGTGTATAACGCTCAACTTGAAGCTCGTATTCAGAATCAGCTAAAGCGAATTTCTGAAATTGACAAGGCAATGTCACAGGTAACTGTGATTCAGCGTCAAATTACGCCGTTACTGATTAAGATGCTTGATGGTTTAGAGAATTTTGTTGCCTTAGACGTGCCTTTCTTGGCCGAAGAGCGTCAAACGCGCCTAGATAACTTACGTGGCAATTTAGATAAGTCGAATCAGACTATCGCTGAGCATTTCCGCCAAGTGCTAGAAGCATACAAAATTGAGAATGAGTACGGTCGTAAAATCGAAGCCTATGATGCGTCGATTGACTTTAACGGTGATGGTAAAGATCGCAAGGTTGATATATTCCGTGTAGGTCGAATTGCTCTTCTCTATAAAACAGAAGATGGCAAAGAAGTTGGCCGTTGGAACAATGTCTCTCGCGAGTGGGAAGCATTAGATGCGTCCGATTGGGGCAGTTATATCAATACAGGTATTCGCATTGCACGTAACCAAGCAGTGAAAGATATTCTGCAATTACCTATTTCAGCGCCGGAGGCTGCTCAATGAAAACTTTAATGACTAAATTGAGTGCGCTACCTTTATCGCTACTTGTTGCTGGTTCACTGACATTATCTTCAGCTGCTGTCGCACAAGATAGCGCTCAGTCGCTTGATCAACTGCTTGAGTATGTAAAGCAGGGTAAAGTGAATGAAGCGCGTCAGAATAAAGAGCGTGAAGCGAGATTCTTAAAAGATAAAAAGCAACAAGCTAATTTGTTGAAGAAAGCGGAACAAACTCGCACCCGTGAAGAAGAGCGTTCAACGCGTCTTGAGAAAATTTTTGAGCAAAACAAAGAAAAGATTATTGTTAAGCGTGAAGCATTGAATGAAGCTAAAGGTTCTTTAAACGAACTATTTGGTCATATCAATTCAGCTGCTGGCGACATGCGTGAAAACTTTAATACTTCATTAGTGAGCACTGAATACCCGAATCGCGGTGAGTTCTTAACGGGCTTAATTGAAAAGCTGAAAGGTGATTCATTACCAACGATTGCAGAAATTGAGCGCGTTTGGTTTGAAATGCAGCGTGAAATGATTGAGTCGGGTCGTATTGTTCAATACAACACAACGGTTGCGACACCAGCGGGTGATGACATTCAAGCAGACGTTGTGCGTGTCGGTTCATTCAATATTGTGACTAAAGACGGTGAGTATCTGAAATATTCAGATGATACTTTATCTATTCTTCCTCGTCAGCCAGCCAGCTCATTTGTGAATTGGGCAGAAAATCTTGCCAATTCAACAGATGGTCATGGTCGCTTTGGTGTTGACCCAACGGGTCCAACGGGCGGCAGTTTATTAGCGGCGTTTATTGATACGCCAACATTAACTGAGCGCTGGCATCAGGGTCGTCAAGTTGGTTATGTCATTACCGCTGTTGGTATTATCGCAATGCTAATTGCCGCTTGGCGTTTTGTTGTGCTAACCGCGATTGGCGCTAAAGTGAATGCACAGTTGAAATCGACTGTCGCTAGCACTGATAACCCATTAGGTCGTGTGTTAGTTATTGCTGATGAAAATCCGAATATGGATACTGAGTCACTTGAACTGAAGCTTAATGAAGCAGTGCTGAAAGAGATTCCGAACTTAGAGAACTCACTCACATTGATAAAAATTATTGCTGCAGTAGCGCCGTTACTTGGTCTATTAGGTACAGTGACCGGTATGATTATTACCTTCCAAGCCATCACTATTTTTGGTGCGGGCGATCCGAAGACAATGGCTAGTGGTATTTCTAGTGCATTGATTACAACGGTATTAGGTTTGATTGTTGCTATCCCAACTTTGCTTGCGCACACCATTGTTAGTGGTCGCGCAAAGCGTGTTATTCATGTGCTTGAAGAGCAAGCCGCCGGTATTATCGCGCGCAACGCTGAAAGCAAATAAAGTAACAAGGGAAGACTGATATGCAGTTTATTACAGAAGCATTGGGTGTCGTCCTCGACTTTGTCGATATGGGCGGACCCGTATTGCTACTGATTGGTGGTCTGCTGTTTTTAATGTGGAGCCTAATCTTTGAGCGAGTGTTTTATTTCGCTACGGATTTAAGAAACGACATGAATGTGGTGATTGCTGAATGGGATAGTCGTACCGAACGACACTCTTGGTATGCTCGCCGCATTCGTGAAGCGTTAATTTCTGAAGCCGTTATTAAAATCAATCAAAATATGGCGTTAATTAAAACGCTAATTGCCTTGGCGCCAATGCTCGGCCTACTGGGTACGGTTACCGGTATGATCGAAGTGTTTCATGTTATGGCTGTGACAGGCGGTGGTGATCCTAAATCAATGGCAGGCGGCGTTTCTAAAGCAACGGTACCAACGATGGCTGGAATGGTCGCTGCATTGTCAGGTGTATTTGCACAGGCTTACTTAGTGCGTATTGTTGAGCGCGAAAGTTCATTACTAGAAGACCATTTAACTTCTGATAAATAATTTCTGTGGCCATTAATGATTCATTATTAATGGCGCGAATTTTTATTAGTTGTGTTGGTTTTATAAGCAAGATTCATTAGAACATTATTCAGGATCTAAAAGGTATGGCTAAGAGAGGTGTTGCAGCCAGAGCGAATCAAGATGGGGGTGAGATAGATCTCACGCCAATGCTTGATGTTGTATTTATCATGTTGATCTTTTTTATTGTG
>DMZE01000192.1 GCA_003492055.1 Cellvibrionales bacterium | reverse complement strand
AGCACTCTCTTTAGCACTCTCTTCAGCACTCTCTTCAGCACTCTCTTCAGCACTCTCTTTAGCACTCTCTTCCGCGCTATCGCGGCTAATAACAAATACCGCAAGCTGGTGTGCTTTAGCAAGCGGTTTTATCTGCTCAAGAGGCATCACATTCAGCGCTGTCGCCCAAGCGTCCGCTTCTGCTGCAGTATCCGCTATAACACTCACAGAGGCTACATTGTGCTGCACAGGATAACCGGTACGTACATCAATGGTATGCGAATAACGCTTACCTTGGTATTCAAAAAAATTGCGGTAGTCACCCGAGGTCGCAATGGCTACATCTTGTAAATTAACCACCTGCTCGATTTCACCCGCACGGAATACCGGCTTTTCTATAGCTAGCCGCCAAGCATCGCCTTGCGGGTTATGGCCTTTAACGATAACTTCTCCGCCAATATCGACCAAATAATTGTTAATAGAGAGTCCAGACAATTCAGCAGCAACTCGATCTACCGCATAGCCTTTGGCAATGGCTGAAAAATCAACTTCAATATCAGCCGCCTTACACAATGAGTTTGAATTGGTATTTACATATAACTTCGATATATCAGTTAGCGCGAGTAAGCGAGCCACTTCTTCAGGCTCAGGATAAACAAAAGCAGCATTGGAATGACCAAAGCCCCAGCGCTCAACTAAGGGGCCTACCAGAGGATTAAAAGCCCCTGAAGACGCACTGTGTATTTTAATAGAGAGTTCAAGGACATTAATAAAATCTTGAGAAACGACTAAACATTGATTCGACGCTAGTCGATTAAAGACAGATATTTCTGATTCAGCCTCATAGGTCGACATTGACATAATAATGGCATCTAACTGAGCTGACACTTTCTGTTTGGCTAGCTCGATATGCTTTTCTAAAGCAGTTGATTCAAGTGTATCGTCCACAATGGTAATGCGATAAACCGTCCCCATGGTTTCGCCAGACCAACGATGCGTAGGATAGGTATCACCATTCTCTGATTGATTATCACAGCCCACAAACAAAAACAGCGACACTAATAATAGCGCCGCTGTTAGAGACTTTATCTTAAAATCATTAAATAAAAATAAAGTAATTAGAATGACTCCTTCAATTAAACCAAAGCCTAAGCTTTAGTTTACCCACCAAAATCATCAAGCATAATGTTTTCAGGCTCAACACCGAGGTCTAGCAGCATAGAAATTACTGCTGAGTTCATCATTGGTGGACCACACATATAGTATTCACAATCTTCAGGTGCCGGATGATCTTTTAAATAATTATCCAATAACACTTGGTGAATAAAGCCTGTTAAGCCATCCCAGTTATCTTCGGGTAATGGATCAGATAAGGCTAAATGCCAATCGAAATTATCGTTTTCCGCTTCTAGCGTATTATATTCGTCGACATAAAACGCTTCACGCATTGAGCGAGCGCCATACCAGAAAGAGATTTTACGGTCAGAGTGAACGCGACGTAGCTGATCAAAAATATGTGAACGCATTGGGGCCATACCTGCACCACCACCAATAAACACCATTTCTGCTTTTGTCTCTTTGGCAAAAAACTCACCGAAAGGACCGTATACTTTTACTTTATCACCTGGCTTTAAACCAAAGGTCCAAGACGACATTTGACCCGGTGTTAGCGCTAAGTTATTCGGCGGCGGCGTAGCACAACGAATATTAAACTTAACAATCCCTTCTTCTTCAGGATAGTTCGCCATTGAATACGCACGGATAACCGTTTCATCAACTTTAGAGACTAAGTTTAAGAAGCCAAAACGCTCCCAATCACCGCGGTATTGCTCTTCAATATCAAAATCAGCGTACTTAACTTCGTGAGGTGGGCACTCTAACTGCACATAGCCACCAGCACGGAAATTAACATTCTCACCTTCAGGAAGGCGCAATGTTAACTCTTTAATAAAGGTTGCAACGTTGGGGTTAGACTCAACCGTACATTCCCATTGCTTAACACCAAACACCTCTTCAGGTATTTCAATTTGCATATCTTGCTTAACCGGCACCTGACAAGATAAGCGATAGCCATCTTGAATTTCACGGCGGGTAAAATGCGGCTCTTCGGTGGCCAGTATAGAACCGCCACCATCTGAAACAATACATTTACACTGCGCGCAAGTACCACCACCGCCACAAGCAGACGCTAAGAACAAATCATTAGCCGCTAAGGTTTGCAGCAGCTTATCACCGGCAGCCACAGTAATAGTTTTTTCGCCGTTGACATTAATACTAACGTCGCCAGTGCTCACTAATTGCCCGCGCGCAATTAAGATAATCGCTACTAGCGCCAGCACAATCGCTGTAAACATGCCTACGCCTAGAGTAATTTCATTCATTCTTACTAAACTCCTCGATAACCTGAATTACAGGTCGATACCACCAAAAGACATAAAACCAAGAGACATTAAACCAACAGTAATAAAGGTAATGCCTAAACCGCGTAAGCCTTCAGGTACATCACTGTACTTAAGCTTTTCACGAATACCTGCAAGCGCAACTATGGCCAAACCCCAACCAATACCGGCTCCCGCGCCAAACACGGCACTTTCAGTAAAGTTGTAATCACGCTCTACCATAAATAACGAAGCACCCAAAATAGCGCAGTTAACGGTAATGAGCGGAAGGAACACACCTAATGCGTTATAAAGCGCAGGCACATACTTATCCAAAAACATTTCCAGTATTTGAACACTGGCAGCAATAACACCGATATAACTTAGAAAGCCTAAAAAGCTTAAATTCACATCAGGTAAACCGGCCCATGAAAGCGCACCGTCGGCTAATAAATTATGGTAAATAAGATTATTCAGTGGTGTTGTAATGGTTAATACAACCACTACAGCAATACTTAATCCTATGGCGGCTTCAATCTTTTTCGATATAGCCAGAAACGTACACATACCTAAGAAAAAGGCTAATGCCATATTTTCTATAAAGATGGCTCGTACAAATAAACTTAAATAATGCTCCATTACAAAGCCTCCCGTAGTGTAGAGTTTTTGCAAATCTTAAATTCTTCAGCTTCAATCTGTTCTTTTTTATTGGCACGTAAAATCCAAATAAAGAAGCCAATAATAAAAAATGCACTCGGTGGCAATAACATCATTCCATTAGGAATATACCAGCCGCCTTCTGTCGATAGAGCAAGAAGCTCAACACCAAATAATTTACCCGCACCTAATATCTCTCTAAAAAAGGCAACAAATAAAAGCACTACGCTATAACCTAAGCCATTACCAACGCCATCTAAAAAGCTGGGCCATGGTGGGTTTTTCATCGCAAACGCTTCTGCACGTCCCATAACAATACAGTTAGTGATAATTAAACCAACAAAAACTGATAATTGCTTACTAACATCATAGGCAACGGCTTTGAGTATTTGATCGACCACAATAACCAATGAGGCAATGATGATCATCTGTACAATAATACGTATGCTGCTTGGCACATGGTTACGCACCAATGAAACAAACACATTAGAGAAAGCTGTTACCGCTGTTAATGCTAAGCACATTACAAGGGTTGTCTCTAAACCGGTGGTAACCGCCAACGCCGAACAAATACCCAGAATCTGTAATGCAATTGGGTTGTCGTCGAAAATTGGCGTAATTAAAATCTTTTTTGTATCACTCATAAAATTCTCTCTGCTACTCTCTTTAGCAAATAAATAGGCTGCTTAATTGAGCTTAAGCACTACCGGATTTAAGGTTACTCAAGAATGTTTGAAAACCATTCTCACCCATCCAAAAGGACAACAAATTGGATACACCACGACTGGTTAAAGTCGCACCCGATAAACCATCTACTTGATAACTAGCATTCGCTGAGCCAGACATTACTGAGCCTTTAATCACTTCAATGGCAACTGCACCATCTTTATAGACCTGTTTGCCAGGCCAAAAAGCTTTCCAGCGTGGGTTATCTATCTCACCGCCTAGGCCCGGCGTTTCACCGTGATCATAAAAGCCTAAACCCGCTATCGTATTTAGATCACTTTCTAAAGCTACAAAGCCATATAGAGTAGACCAGAGCCCATAACCATGGACGGGTAAAATAATCTTATCAAACTCACTATCTGATTCTACGATATAGACCACCGCTTGGTTCTCTCGACGAGAGATTTTGGCAATATCAACGCTGCCATCTAAAGCCTGTGACGTTGCAGGGTCTTTCGCTGCTTTACGCTGATCAAAAGCATTAGCATCTTCAACATCGACGAACAAACCTGTTGATAAATCAACAATGCGAGTTTGAATGGCTGAAAATTGCTCTTCAACAGAAACACTTTCTTGATAAAGGCCTGCAGCTAAAAGAATGTTCTTCTTTTTATCGAGATCTTTATTTTGCTCTTGCATTGGACGCAATATAACGGCCGCAGCCGATACAATCACTGAGCAGACAAAGCACAGTAATAATGCGACCGTTAAGGTTTTTTGAATACTATCTTGACTAGCCACGAGCCAACCTCCTATTTACATTTGCACGTACAACGATATGGTCGATTAATGGTGCAAAAAGGTTAGAGAATAAAATCGCTAACATAATGCCTTCGGGGAATGCCGGATTAACTACACGAATCAATACGGTCATTACACCAATCAAAACGCCATACCATAAACGGCCAGTATCTGTCATAGATGCGGAAACTGGGTCAGTCGTCATAAAGACAAGGCCAAACATAAAGCCGCCAACCACTAGGTGCCAGTACCAAGGTAGAGCAAACATTAAGTTGCTGTCACTACCAATCCAATTAAACAGCGTCGATAACGAGATCATGCCAATAAGCGTGCCTAGCATAATGCGCCATGAGGCTATGCCAGTAGCTAACAGTATCACCATGCCGATACCAATGGCGATAACCGAGGTTTCGCCGACAGAACCATGAACGTTACCAACAAAGGCATTCATCCAACCAATTTGGCCTTCTAAGGCTTGAACACCATCAGAATAAGCAATCGATAATGAAGTTGCGCCAGAATAACCATCGACCGCTGTCCAAACTGCATCACCCGACATAAATGCGGGGTAAGCAAAGTAAAGAAAAGCACGACCGGTTAATGCTGGGTTAAGGAA
>DMZE01000072.1 GCA_003492055.1 Cellvibrionales bacterium | reverse complement strand
AATCAATGCACTTTTAATTCAATATAAATGGACCACTCTTGATACCAGAAATCGGACATTTTGCATTATTGCTTTGCCTGCCAATAGCAATATTTCTTGCCAGCATTCCATTGCTAGGTGCCATTCTAGGTCGGCCGCTTTGGATGCGTTTAGGACCTTTGCTTGCATTGGGCCAATGGTTGTTTTTATTGCTGGCCTTTATTTGCTTAACACATTCTTTTTTAACCGATGACTTTACTGTTAAGTTAGTTGCTATGCATTCAAACTCTGCATTGCCTTGGTACTTTAAGTTAAGCGCAGTTTGGGGAAATCACGAAGGCTCACTCTTACTTTGGGTCTTCATTTTAGCGTCATGGACACTCGCAGTTGCTTATGCCAGCCAAAGTTTACCGTTGGATATGCGAGCGAGAGTACTGGCCGTGCTGGGTATGATTAGCATCGGCTTTTTATTATTTATTATTTTTACCTCTAATCCCTTTGAGCGTCTACTGCTGAATCCTGTTGCCGATGGCAATGACCTCAATCCATTGCTTCAAGATTTTGGTTTAATTATTCATCCGCCAATGCTTTATATTGGCTATGTCGGCTTTTCTGTCGCCTTTGCCTTTGCCATTGCGGCATTAATGACCGGGAACCTAGATGCAGCATGGGCGCGCTGGTCACGTCCTTGGACTAATATTGCTTGGGCGTTTTTAACGATTGGTATTGCCCTAGGCAGTTGGTGGGCTTATTACGAATTAGGTTGGGGTGGCTGGTGGTTTTGGGATCCTGTAGAAAATGCTTCGTTTATGCCATGGCTGGCAGGTACGGCTTTGATTCATTCCTTAGCCGCTACTGAGAAGCGTGGTGTATTCCGCAGCTGGACAGTATTGTTAGCGATTTTAGCATTTTCATTAAGTCTTCTCGGTACCTTTTTAGTGCGCTCAGGGATTTTAGTTTCTGTGCATGCTTTCGCAAGTGACCCGACGCGCGGCTTATTTATTCTCGCCTTTTTAGTGCTAGTGATTGGTGGCTCGCTGTTACTGTATGCGGTTAAGGCGCCAGCTATTCGATCTAATGCCAAGTTTGGCCTGTTATCGAGAGAGAATTTTTTACTCGTCAATAATATTTTATTGGCCATTGCTTTATCTGTAGTTTTACTCGGCACACTTTTTCCGCTGGCGAGTAGTGCATTAAACTTGGGTAGCTACTCGGTTGGGCCACCTTATTTCAATGCTATGTTTGTACCGCTTTCATTACCAATGATAGTCTTAATGGGAATTGCTCCTTATATTAGCTGGAAGCGCAGCAATAAAATATCGGCGGCAATCCCTAAGTGGTTAATTGCGGCTTTCGTCGCTTTATTGTTAGCAGGGTTAGCTACGCTTAGCTTATCGAATCAATACCAACAAGATTTTAATTGGCTTGCATTTATCACGCTTGTTGTCAGTTTATGGCTAATAACTTCAACGGCTTTGCATATGCTTTCGAAAGCTAAACATCAGCAAGGTTTGTTGACTGGATTTAAGCGCTTATCGGTTAGCTACTGGGCCATGGTAATTGCGCATACAGGTATTGCGGTAGCCGCTATTGGCATAGGCTTAACCTCAGTTTATGAGCAGCAAAAAGATGTTCGTATGTTATTGGGAGATGATATATCTGTTAGTGGTTATCGCTATCAATTAACGGCTATTAATACCTTTGAAGGACCAAACTTTAGCGGTACTCGTGGCGATATTACTGTGTTTGATGGCGATACCGTTATCACCGTATTACAGCCTGAAAAACGCTTTTACTATGCTGCACGTAATGTGATGACTGAAGCTGCTATTGACCCTGGCTTAACGCGTGATTTATATGTTGCTTTAGGTGAAGAGTTAGAAGAGGGCGCTTGGGCTGTTCGCGTTCATGTTAAGCCCTTCGTACGCTGTATTTGGCTGGGCGCTTTAATGATGGCTTTCGGTGGCTTTTTAGCTGTTACCGATAAACGCTATCGCAGCAAGAGGATGCTCAATGCTTAGTTCTTCACGAATAAAGCTGTTTATTCCATTAGTCGTTTTCGCCTTATTAGCGTTAGTTTTTTTGCAATTAGAAAAACGTATGATTAGTGGTGATTATGATCCATCAATGCTGCCTTCGGCCTTAATCGGCAAGCCGCTGCCTGAGTTTAATCTAGCAACATTAGATAATCCCAATACAGTGATTACCTCTATTAATTTAAACAACAAAGCTGCGCTATTAAATGTATGGGCCACATGGTGTGTTTCATGCCGTGTTGAGCACGCATATTTAAATACCTTAGCAGAAAAGGGCATCACAATTTTTGGCTTAAATTATAAAGATGATCAGCAAAAAGCGAATCAATGGCTAACAAGGTTAGGCAATCCCTATCAACTTAATCTATTTGATGTTAACGGTAAGCTTGGTCTTAATATGGGAGTTTATGGCGCACCAGAGACTTACGTGCTCGATGCTAACGGTATCGTTCGTTATCGTCATGTAGGTGTTGTCGATGAAAAAGTTTGGCAATCAAAAATTCTTCCACTGGGATTAAACTGGTAATGATGTTGAGAGCTTTTCTGGTTACTGCGATTTTTTTACTTAGCCTTTCGGGTTTTACGAGTGCGGCTGACTCAGGCGGTTTGGCTAATCAAGATTCAGCAAACGAATTAAAGGTTTTTTCTGACCCGGATATGCGCCAGCGTTATTATGGGCTTATCGCTGAGCTGCGCTGCCCTAAATGTCAGAATCAAAACTTAGCAGATTCAGATGCGCCTATAGCCACAGACTTACGCAACGAACTCTACCTGTTAATTAATGATAATTATTCCGATGCCGATATTCTCGAATTTATGGCATCACGTTATGGTGAGTTTGTTCTTTATTCGCCGCCAGTGAACTCGGTAACGGCTGTATTGTGGATTATACCGGCTGGCTTAGGCTTACTCGGTTTTGCGATTGTGGCGTTTATTCTGTGGCGTAACCAAGAAGATGATGAGGCTAGCAATGTTTGAGTTTTGGTTTGCCGCTATATTGATGTCGGCAGCGGTCTTTGGTGTAGCTTTCGTTTTTATTCGCGCTAGCTTTAATGCTAATAATGAAAGCCAGCTCGACGATAATCGCGTCAATGATAATTTACGCTTATATCAACAGCGCTTAAGCGAGTTAGATCAGTTGCTCGCCCTCGGCGATATTGATACGCAAGCACACAGCAGCTTAGTGCTTGAGGCGCGCGCTCAATTAGTCGTTGATTTAAATAGTCCTTTATCACTGACCGCCGATGAAGATTTTGAAGAGTCGATTAAAAGGCGGATTCAAAGCCAGACAGAAGCAGATAATATTCAGCAGTCTCAGCGTCACAATAAAAGCAGCAGCTCTGCAGATCGTCGTCTTCTCTGGGCGGTAAGCCTATTGATTCCATTATTGGCATTCCTAATCTATTTACCTCAGGGCCTATCGGTAGGTGGCAGCTTAGAGTGGCAGGTAGCAGAGCGGCTTGCTACGCTTAACACCGCCAATGATGCTCGCCAACGTCAGCAACAATTATTATCGATTACTCAGCTCTTGGAACAGCGAGTTTCTCCTTCGCGAAGTAAGCCCGAGCTCTTACAAATACAAGCTGAAATCTATAGCGCATTAAATCAGCACAGTAAGGCTGCTAATGTTTATGCCGCCTTACTTAAACGGCACCAAGACAATGCTCAAGTAACCGCTTTATTGGCGCAGTCTCTTTACTTATTAGATGCAGAGTCGGCTAGCGCCGGGACTACCGCTGCGGCACTGATGTCAGCGCGCGTTAAAGAGCTTTTAGCTTCGGCTTTACGATTAGATCCGCAACAATATTTAGCCTTAAGTATGAGTGGTATGCAGGCCTTTAGTGAGGCTGATTACTCAAAAGCCATACGCCACTGGCGCTCGGCACTGCTGGCCTATGGCGAGAATAGCCCTCAAGCGGCATCGCTTAATGCGGGCATTCAAACGGCTGAAGCTCGCTTAACGGGGCAATCGAATCAATCGCTGACTAGCGAAAAGGATTCACAGACCACAGCGCATATAAGGCTAAGAGTCAGCATTGATCCTAGTCAACGCCTAGCTTCAGACTCGCCAGATACGCCGGTCTTTGTATTTGCTCGCTCAGTTACGGGATCACGCATGCCGTTAGCTGCCAAGCGTTTACGTTTATCGGATCTTCCTACCGAGATACTGCTGACTGAAAATGACAAAATGGCGGCGCAATCAATAGCCGGTCAGAGTCAGTTAATTGTTGGAGCAAGATTGGCTAGAAGTGGGCAGCCAGTAGCCGAGACGGGTGACTCTCAGTCTCAAGAAGCTATTACTGCGGTAGCGGCAGTAGCCGATAATGCTGTTGTTGTAGAGCTGGTTATTAATCAGCGGAAGTAGCGTTTTACTTTATTAAATGCCAGCTTTTTGTAGCTTTGTAGAGGCAATAAAACACCGCTGCCTTTCTCTGTTCTACGTTCTACGTTCTACGTT
>DMZE01000203.1 GCA_003492055.1 Cellvibrionales bacterium | reverse complement strand
CAGATTTCATAATCGCTTTTTCAATATCGGGAACCATTTGTTTTTCCCAAGGCGTCACCGACAACATACGCGCGTCTTCTACAGACACGTTAGCAACCTGACTTAACGGCGTCACTGAACCATAATAATCGACTCTTACACCCTCTAAAATACTTGGATGAGCCCGACCGGTTCTAATTTTATTAAACGCGCCTGCTAATGCATCCACTGCTTTCTGCATGCGCTCTTCTGCATCTTGTTTGAATTCTTCTAGCACTGTTAATATCTCCCCTTCGTATAATAACCAGACCCATAAAAATAGAATAATCTGGTGCTAAATCTTACCTGCGCCTATTGTATCAACGTGCCTTCATTTCCGCCCACTACAATATTCACAAGTGCGCCCACCTTATCCATCTCAAACACCCGTACTGGCATATTGTGATCACGGCAAAGGCAAATAGCAGTTAAATCCATAACACCCAACTTCCCATCGAGCACTTCATCATAAGTCAGGCTATCGTATTTCACGGCATCCGGATTCTTCATAGGGTCTGAATCATAGACACCATCCACTTTTGTCGCTTTAATCATCAATTCAGCATCAACTTCAATAGCACGCAAAGCGGCAGCAGAATCCGTAGTGAAAAATGGATTACCTGTGCCTGCAGAGAAAATAACCACATCACCCTGCTCAAGACATCTAACCGCCGAGCGTCGATCATAACGATCAACAACACCACTCATAGGGATGGCAGACATTGCCGTTGTAGGAATATTAGAGCGCTCTAAGGCATCACGCATAGCTAAGGCATTCATGGTTGTTGCCAGCATACCCATATGATCACCGGTAACACGATCTAAGCCAGCAGCACTCAATTCGGCACCACGAAACAAATTACCGCCACCAATAACCAAACCCACTTGCACACCAATACCAACCAGCTGACCAATCTCTAAGGCCATGCGATCTAAGACGCGCGGATCAATACCAAAGTTACCCGAACCTTGTAATGCCTCACCGCTTAATTTAAGCAATATTCGTTTGTATTTTTTGTCATTTGTCGCAGTAGACATAGAAAGGCTCCCACCATAGCGTTAAACAGATATTGCGTTAGAAACAGACTAACCAAAGCTTGGCCAGTACACAACGAATAGATACAAAAAAGGGCGCTAAGCGCCCTTTTTCAATAACACCCACTAGGATGTTTGTTTTACCTGGGCTGCAACTTCAGCCGCAAAATCAACTTCTTCAACCTCAATACCCTCACCCACTTCAAAGCGAGTAAAACCATTAATATCAGCGCCAGCATTTTTCAACAACTGACCGATTTTTAAATCAGGGTCTTTAACAAAAGGCTGCTCAGTCAATGAGCTCTCAGCTAAAAATTTACGTACACGCCCTTCAACCATCTTAGCAACGATTTCAGCTGGCTTGCCGCTATCTTCAGCTTGTGCAATATAAATAGCACGCTCTTTCTCAAGCAGCTCAGCAGGCATATCTTCAGGTTTAGCCACCTGAGGGTTAACCGCTGCAACATGCATAGCAACATCTTTAGCTAACGCTTCATCACCAGCGGTTAAGTTAGTAAGCACCGCAATTTTGCCGTTGCCATGAACATAAGCACCAACGTTAGCACCTTCAATAACCACTGCGCGACGAACAGAAATGTTCTCGCCAATTTTTTGAACCAAGGCTTCACGCTTAGTTTCTAAGCCTGCCGCTAAAAGACTTTCAATGTCAGTGCTTTTGCTTGCAAAAACCGCTTCAACCACTTCATTAACAAAGCCTAAGAAATTATCATCACGTGCAGCAAAATCAGTTTCACTGTTAACCTCAACCAAAACACCTACGCTTTGATCATCAGCCACTTTAACCGCTACAGCGCCTTCAGCAGCAGTACGGCCTGCTTTTTTCGCCGCTTTCATGCCGCTTGATTTACGCATCTCTTCAATAGCAGCTTCAATATCGCCGCCAGCTTCAGTTAATGCTTTCTTACATTCCATCATGCCTAAGCCGGTTCTATCACGCAGCTCTTTAACCATGGTCGCTTTAATTTGAGCCATCGTTCATTTCTCCCAATCAGTTGATATCTTGTTTATGCACTTTTTGCATCTGCCTTAACACAGAGCAAGGCTCACAAACAAAACCTTAAATAAAATTTCACTGAGTTAAACTTTGAAAAAGGGAGCTAGGCTCCCTTTTTCAAATGCTTATTACTCGATCTGCAAAGACTTAAATTAGTCTTCTTTTTTTGCTTCTGGCGCTTCAACAGCTGCTTCTGCTGCAGGCTCAGCCGCAACTTCTACAAACTCATCTTTAGCAACCAAATCAGCAATGCCGCTTTCTGTAGATAAACAAGCATCAGCCATTCTGCTAACGTAAAGTTTAACCGCGCGAATAGCATCATCATTACCTGGAATAACGTAATCAATGCCATCAGGATTACTATTACTATCAACGATACCAATAACTGGAATACCCAATTTGTTCGCTTCAGTAATGGCAATACGCTCATGATCAACATCGACAACAAATAATGCGTCAGGCAAGCCAGCCATATCCTTGATACCACCAATGCTTTTCTCTAGCTTATCTTTAGTCCGACGACGCATTAACGCCTCTTTCTTAGTAAGCATATCGAAAGTGCCGTCTTTTTCTTGAGCGGCCAAATCACGGTAGCGTTTTATAGAAGCACGAATCGTTTTGTAGTTCGTCAACATACCACCTAACCAGCGATGGCTAACGTAAGGCATATTGCAGCGTTCTGCTTCTTCTTTGATGATTTTACCTGCAGCACGCTTAGTGCCTACAAATAAAATTTTATTCTTACTCACAGCCAAGCGCTCAACAAAAGCTAACGCTTCGTTTAAGGCTGGAACAGTTTGTTCTAAATTGATGATATGAATCTTGTTGCGAGCACCAAAGATAAAAGGCGCCATTTTAGGGTTCCAGTAACGGCTTTGATGGCCGAAATGGACACCTGCTTGCAACAGCTCACGCATGCTAACAGTTGTAGTCATAATCTTATTTCCTGTAGTTCGGGTTAAGCCTCCACCCATCCCATTAACCCAACCAGCATCCACTGAATTATTCGGCTAGCAATATAATTTCTATTGATAAACGCTTAATTCGTGTCGCCAGCACCCTGAGCAATGTGCCGATAAGTGTGTGACATTAGTTTATATTTCAATGATTTAGCCTAATAAAGTTAAAGAATTAAATCACTCTTTAAATCATTCTAATGAATAATCAAAGCGCCATTCTTAAACAGCTAAAACACCTATTTCTGAGAGCTCCCAGAAATTAGGCGCGTCTTTATATCATAAGCTGAACTTTTATCAAAGCATTCAATCGCTTATAAAGAAAAGTAATGCCCGCAGCCAATAGTACAAAGCGCCTCGACAGAGCAAAAAACAATCAAATTGCAGGCGAAAAAACTAAGAGCTAAACAGCAGCTCAAAATGAAAAAACCTAGAGGCAATAAAATAAGAGAGAAGCCGTATTAAAAAAAATACGAAATAAAGAAGAGAAAAGAGAAAGCAAAAGGCAAAAAATTGAAAAAAAGGTTAACTAAGCAACACCCTCAGGCTGATGATCACTTTCACGCAGCAGCACCATAAGCTCCACTTCGGCACGCGACAAATCACTTTGCTCAACCACCTCATCAACAGACAAACCCTGCGCAACCAGACTCGCGGCATCCGTATAAGATTGATTGTTTGACTGCTGTTTAAACTGTACCTGATCGCTCACCACAGACTTAAGCTGCCTTTCCGCCTCGACCAAGCGTCGCCCAATACCTTGAGCGCCATCATCAAAAATCGACAAGCTGCGTTTTAGCTCAAACAGCTCAGCATTTATAATATCCAGCCTTCGCTTATACCGGCGCAGCAATGCCGCCCCAGCGATCAAGACCAACAAAAGCACTACAGCGGTTGCTAATAGTAATAAATAAGAAGATTGGCTCATGCATCACCCTCAATAAGAATCGCATCAGCCA
>DMZE01000020.1 GCA_003492055.1 Cellvibrionales bacterium | reverse complement strand
GTAAATGGCAGCGTGAAACTCATTGACAGTAAGGTTTTTCGAATCCTTAATCTAAGTGGCTTAGCCATCGCTTTACTCGTCTCTTCAATTATTCAGCATTTGATGTCAGGGCTATATGGACTTCATTGCGTCTAAAAAAAGGCAGGGTCCATGGTGGATTGTACCCAGCATAGACATAGTCTTTATATGCTGTGTAGTCATTCTGACTTTTAAGCCAAGCTCTAAGTTCTTGAGATTTCTTAAAGCTTCTTTTTTTGGAACTAAGCCAGCTGTATCTATTGCTGGCGCGCACTTCTGGTTCAATCACTTCGAATGTAATACGTGAATCTAACGGTTCTGGTAAATCTTCTATTTTATATTGTGAAGGCATTGAAAAGCGCATGGTAAATCTATTATCGTCTTGCTGCATTTCAACAGGTGAAGTCATAGCAATTTTTGTTGCGCTCTGTTCCATTTCGACAGGTGATGTCATGGCTATTTTATTTGCACCTTTGTTTTTACCAAAAATATAACCAGCAAGAATTCTAAAGGCGTCGCCCGAAGCATTATCGAAATCACCTTTAATGGTGGTTTCTGCAATAACATACGATGAGTATTGACGTATTTCAAAATTTCCGTCTTTTACCAAAACAGTATATTTCGGGCCTTCTTCATTTTGTATCCCTAGCAACGAGCAAGAAGAGACAGCAAAGAAAGAGGTTAAAATTATGAGGCTTTTTTTGAAGTTATTGATTTTGATTCCTCTCGAGAAACTAAAATGTAGGTTTATGCTTCCTTAATTTTTTTGATTTTTTTAACCTATTAATAAAAAAACCGAAAAAAGACTTTTAATTAAGAAGTTCTGCTGCATCTTTTGCAAAATAAGTCAGTACACCATCGGCACCTGCGCGCTTAAATGCGATTAATGATTCCATCATAACTTTGTCGCGCTCTAACCAACCGTTGGCGGCGGCAGCTTGAATCATTGCGTATTCACCACTCACTTGATAAGCAAAGGTAGGTACGCCAAATTGCTGTTTAACGCGATAAACAACATCAAGATAAGGCATGCCGGGTTTAACCATGACCATATCTGCGCCTTCTGCAAGATCTAAGGCAACTTCTTGCAAGGCTTCATCACCATTGGCAGGGTCCATCTGATAACTGAATTTGTCAGCGGCGCCAAGCGTTTGTCCTGAGCCAACAGCATCTCTAAAAGGGCCGTAAAAGCTTGATGCGTATTTAGCTGAATACGCCATAATTTTAGTGTTAGTGTGATTGGCGGCTTCTAAGGTGTCTCGGATTTTTCCAATACGATGATCCATCATATCTGACGGTGCAATAATGTCGGCGCCTGCATCGGCATGTGAAAGTGCTTGCTTAACCACAGCCGCTACGGTGATGTCATTTAATACATAGCCGCTGTCATCGATAATGCCATCTTGGCCATGTGATGTATAAGGATCGAGTGCGACGTCAGTCATAAGTCCCAGCTCGGGCACACAGTCCTTTAAAGCTTTAATAGCGTTTTGAATTAGGCCATTCACATTCCATGCTTCTTCGGCCTTTAAAGATTTTTTCTGATCATCAATAACGGGGAATAATGCGATGGCTGGAATGCCTAAAGAGGCAATATGTTTGGCTTCCTTGCACAGCAGGTCTATGCTGAGGCGTTCAATACCAGGCATTGATGGTATTGCTTCGCGGCGATTACTGCCTTCGAGAACAAAAACGGGGTAGATGAAATCGGCTGGACTAACGATATTTTCTTGCATCAATTTACGAGAAAAGTCAGCGCTGCGCATGCGGCGCATACGGGTTCGATTAGAGCTGCTACGAGAGTTTGTCCAATTCATAATAATTAACCGTTTATCTAGTTTCGTCTGGTGTACAGGTTTTTGAATAGTGATCTATTTTACTTATTTCTGACGTATGTGCTAGCGTCATATTGGTTATTTAAGTGGCTGATTTGGGAGTGTTGGAGCGATATCCACCCCTCTACTCATATGAGTGAATTTGCTGGGAACGAATTAGCTATAACTGCTGTCTTTATTAGTCAGGTAATTTTACTGTCGGTAATCGTCATTTTTAGCTATTGCAGCTTGCCGCTATAATTTTAAATAATATATCAGTAATGCCTTTTTTGTTTGATACCTCAGCCGCTTGTTTATTAATACAGTGAATTTTTAGGAGTTAACACCATGAGTTTTCGATACTTCGGTCGGTCGCTTGTTGCCATCATTATTATCAATATGCTTTTTGTCTATCAAGCATCTGCTGTCTTGCCTGCGTTTGATGGTGAAGGCCAGGTATTACCAAGTCTTGCTCCGTTGTTAAAAAAGGTTAACCCTGCGGTTGTTAATATTTCTACATTTGCCACCAAGCAGGTGAATAACCCATTGTTGAATGATCCTGTTTTTAGGCACTTTTTTGGCGGCCCTAACAATGCTCAACCGCAGCAAAGACGCACACAAAGTGCAGGCTCTGGCGTGATTATTGATGCAGGCAACGGCACAGTAATTACCAATTATCATGTCATTAATGGCGCGGATGAAATTCATGTGAGCTTAGATGATAAACGCAGCTTCGAGGCAACATTGATTGGCGGTGACCCTGAGGTTGATATTGCAGTACTTAAAATTGAAGCTGAAAATTTGACCGAGTTAAAAATGGCCGACTCAGAGCTATTGCAGCAGGGTGATTTCGTTATAGCGATTGGCAATCCTTTTGGCTTAGAAAATACAGTAACGACTGGGGTAGTGAGTGCACTAGGTCGATCCGGTCTAGGCATCGAGGGCTATGAAAA
>DMZE01000058.1 GCA_003492055.1 Cellvibrionales bacterium | reverse complement strand
CCAACTGGGGCAACTGGCAATACCTTGCAGGCGTGGGTGCAGATCCGCGTAGCAATGATAATGGCGGCCGCCATTTTGACTTAGTCAAGCAGCAACATCGATTCGACCCTAAAGGTGAGTTTATTCGACAGTGGCTAGGCAGCGATGCCAGTCTCCATCACAGCTCACTCGCTATTGATCATGTCGATTTTAATGGCTGGCCTGTAATGTGAAGTTCATAATGTGAAGTTCATAATGTGAAGGTCATAACATGAAAGTAATAACTTAAAGGTAATAACGTGAAGCTAATAGCATGAGATCCATAGTATGAGAACAATAGCATGATCAATATTGTCTGGCTTAAGCGCGATTTGCGTTTAACGGATCATGCACCTTTACTGCAAGCTAGCCAAAACGCTAAGCCATTAATGCTGCTGTATATTTTTGAGCCTATACTCGTAGATGATCCTCACTACGATATTCGGCACTGGCGATTTATCTGGCAATCACTTGAAGACTTGCAGCGACAACTAAAGCCCTTTAATGCCCAGTTACATATCGCCTATGGTGAGACTGTTTCCGTATTCGAAAGCCTGCATGCACAGCACTCCATCCATGGCATTTATAGTCATCAAGAAATTGGCCTCGCCGTTACCTATCAACGTGATTTAGCGGTAATGCAATGGACGCAAAAGCAGGCGGTGGATTGGTATGAATTTCAGCAAGGCGCAGTTATCCGCGGTGCCAATAATCGCCGTGATTGGGACAAGCGCTGGAAAGCCTTTATGCGGGCGCCTCTAGCGCAAACACAGCTCCGTCATGTTAACTGGTCCAATCTAACGCTTAAAAGCCGCTTTGATCTGCCAGCAGCGCTAATAGAAGACTGGCAGCACGTTGACTCAGCCTTTCAGTTCGGCGGCCCTGAACAAGCTTGGAAGACCCTGAATGACTTTCATAAGACACGCGGTATCGATTACTACTGGAATATCTCAAGCCCACTTAACAGCCGAAAATACTGTTCTCGTTTATCACCCTATTTAGCATGGGGAAATATGAGCCTACGAGAAATGTATCAAACACTATTGCAGCATTGGAAAAAACCCGGCTGGCGAAGAAGCCTAGTTGCACTTGCCTCACGATTACACTGGCATTGCCACTTTATGCAAAAATTTGATAGCGAATGTGAAATGCAATGGCGGCCGATTAATCGCGCCTATTATGATTTTCCTTATCATGATACTGACTCAGAGGAATCTAACGAAAACTTACAGGCATGGAAATCCGGAAAAACCGGCTACCCTTTAATTGATGCCTCCATGCGCTGCTTAGAAAAAACCGGTTATATCAACTTTCGTTCACGCGCCATGTTAGTCAGTTTCTTATGCCATCACTTATTGGTCGACTGGCGTTTAGGCATTGAACATTTAGCGCGTTTATTTCTAGACTTTGAGCCCGGCATTCACTATCCGCAATTTCAAATGCAAGCCGGTGTTGTGGGCATTCACACCATTCGCATTTACAACCCCAGCAAACAAGCAGAAGAAAAAGATCCAAACGCATTATTTATTCAAGAATGGTTACCCGAACTTAAAGAACTACCCGCTACGTTAGCACAACAGCCATGGGTAATGACTGAGATGGAACAGCAAATGTATGATTTTCGTCTGGGCAAGGATTACCCAGAGCCAATAGTCGATATTAAAGTAAGTGGTAAGAATGCTCGCGAACTACTGTGGGAATACCGCAACCGACCTATGGTGAAAAAAGAAGCGCAGCGGATTTTAAGACGACATGTAAGGCAAGGCTAATAAACAAACCCTTTACCTAAGATAAACAACTTAAGTAAAGGGTATAAACGGCAAAATTGATTAACGTTGCGCGTTTTGATTCATCACTAATTTTGGACTGCGGTCTGTTCTATAAAGACCCCAATGTTTTTCAGGCTCAAGCGGATCACAAGACCCTTTCCAGCTTTCATCAAAAGCTTCAAAAAAGTAAACCAACACTTGCTCTTGCTCGGCCCAATCCATTAACTGCTGATAATATTGCTTTTGATAAACTTCGTTTACTTTATCAGTATCAATACCAAGGCCATTAGAATTAGTTGCCCAACCCGCTTCAGTAATCACTATCTGAACATCAGGATATGCCTGAGCTACAGCATTATAATTCTCTATAGTATAAGCCAAACCTTCTTGAATGCTTTTATATTCCCATACTGGATAAGTATGAATAGAAATAAAATCAATTTCATCGACTAACGGTTTCAACTTATCTAACCAAGGCACATAGTTTTCGCAAAAGGTCACCGGCTGACTCACTGATGATTTAATCTGCTTCGCATAATCGACCAAACTCTCAGTCGGCACGAGATGATCTGTCCAACTTACCGATGCCTCATTACCTATTGATACAGAGCTAACAATATCTTTATAAGTATTAGCTAGGGCAATTAACTTAGTAATCTCTTGCTGGTTATGCTGCCTATTCTCTTGTAACTGCTCTTCTGAGTAATCAGCACCCCAAGGGCATTCAGGATTACTCATTTCAGCAATAATATAAGCGCCTAGCATTACATCAAACGACATTTTTTCTTTGCTAATAACATCTAACACTGTTTTAGAATGCTCATCACTGGCGTATAAACGCAGTGATTGCCACTCGTCTTTCAAGATTAGTAAATCTTGTTTAACTTGATCATATGTCGGCAGCTCATCAGTTTCTGGACTTTGTCCATCACGATAACCTGAATAGCAAATAGCTTTAGCAAACGGTAGTTTTTTATTATTAGTCATAATTATTTATACGAACTTGAGTTTCTCATTTTTATCCCACAATCCCCAATAGGCGCCTACGTCGCCCTCGGTACCCACTTTCCACGATTCGTCGAACGAAGAAAAATAAAACATATCAACATTATCCGTATGCGCCCAATGCTGAGCATTAAGGAAATAGCGTATAGCGTTTTCTTCTGAAGGTTGCGCACCATAAAAAATCTGCCCTTTGTTCGGCCAGCCTGTTTCAGTAATGATGACTTTCTTTCCTGCCGCAGCCTTCTGCGTTCTTCGATACATATCCTTCATGTATAGCAGTGAATATTCGATTGAGCAACCTTCCCAGAAAGGATAACAGTTAGCGAGAATAACATCACAGATGTCTGTGATTGCAGGTCGATCTTCAAATTCATAATAAGCATCAACGTAACCTACTGGCACATCGGGCACTGCCGCTTTAAAACGACGAATATAATCAAGCAATTGTTCTTCCGTTAGGTCTTCACGGTACATGACTTCATTACCAACGGCTGCTATATCAACATAGCCATCTTTGGCCAGCTTAATTAAGGCCTCAACTTCTAATTCATTTTTTTCTAGATCTTTGCCCAGCCAAGCGCCCACTAAGGTTTTTAAGCCCGATTGCCTAGCAACCATAGGAATTAACTCATTACCTTGAATGCATGAAAACGAACGCACCCATTTAACATAAGGCTTAAGAATCGACATTCTTCGCTGTACTTGCTCTAAACTCAGTTCATCGCCGGGCTTTTGGCCTTCTTCGTAGGCGCTAAAGCCAATACCATGCATACCTTTTTCTGGATTCGCTTGAAAATAGTCATTCAATTGCCCGCCATTCTCTGAGGACACATTCATTCCTGAAAGGGACAGTATTTTGCCATCTCTCTTTGACATTTAATTAATTACCTTGGTGAGTTTTAATGGGGTTATTTCTTGTTCCGGACATAAGAATTTCGTTAGAACAAATCTGCGCGTTTTACGCGATACTACTGGACAGCCTTTAAGGTTTCAACTGAGCACGCCATTTTTGAGATGAGAGGCTTCAGTTTTATGATAAGCCCCCTTTTTTGACTAAAATGGACTCCCCTCAACTTTTTGCCCACTACAAATACGAATATTTGAACACATAAGCGGCTCGCCCTTATAAAAGCTTAACCGAACAAAAAAAGACCTATCAATGAGTGTCATAGGCTTAAAATCTATGAAAAGCTCATTTAACGGGTATTCATCTTCCTTCAAATAACCTCTTCATCGACAATCAGACTCTCTTTATCCCTTAATAGCCCCTCTTTATCCGTAAACAGAGCCTCTTTATCTCTAAATAGCCCCTCTTTAACAGTCAACAAAGCCTCTTTAACAGTCAACAGAGGCACTTTATCAGTCAACAGAGGCACTTCATTAAAAAATATAGCCTCTTAAGCCATCTAATTTTATTTCTCTCTATAAATTCATTACCACTGTCGTTTATAATGGCGAGATAATTCGACTGGATTTAAATGACAGGCGAATAAACAAACTAACTACAAACGTTAGAACAAATAACGATTGGCAGCCCAAGAGCTAATAACTCAATAAACAGGATCATCAAGTAATGCAAAACGAATTAGTACAGCAGGGTATTGAATTAATGCTCTATGGCATGGGTACTGTATTAACGTTTTTAGTGTTATTGATTATTGCCACAACGGCCATGTCTTCTTTATTACAACGTTTTGCCAAGCCTGAGCCAATAGCATCGGCATCACCCGCCCCTAAGGCTGCAGGTAATGATGAGCATTTGATTGCGGTAATAAGCGCCGCTATTCATAAGTACCGCTCCCGCCATAAAAAATAGATAGCAACAAAGGCACTCAGCCATTGATATAAGCTCTCGCTAGATAGCGCTTATAGAATGGCTAGCTATTATGGCTAACAATAATGCTTAGGTATGTTTAACGACGATATAACCACATTGACACAACTACAAGGTTCGACCATGAGTGATATAAAAAAGCCCCTGGGCATTACCGATGTCGTATTACGCGATGCCCACCAATCTTTATTTGCAACCCGTATGCGCTTAGACGATATGTTGCCGATTGCCGAGAAGCTCGATCAAGTGGGTTTTTGGTCACTTGAGTCTTGGGGTGGCGCAACTTTTGACGCTTGTATTCGCTACTTGGGTGAAGATCCATGGGAGCGTATTCGCGAGCTTAAAAAAGCCATGCCAAATACGCCACAGCAAATGTTATTCCGCGGTCAGAATATTCTTGGCTACAGACACTACGCCGATGATGTTGTTGAGCGTTTTGTTGAGCGTGCAGCGTTTAACGGCGTCGATGTATTCCGCGTATTTGATGCCATTAATGATACACGTAACCTAGAAACGTCCATCAAAGCGGTTCGTAAAGTCGGCAAGCATGCACAAGGCACTATCTCTTACACGCTTAGCCCTGTTCACAATATTGACCTATGGGTTAATTTAGCCAAACAAATTGAATCAATGGGCGCAGACTCCATTGCCATTAAAGATATGGCTGGCCTTTTAAAGCCTTATGTCGCTTTTGAATTAGTTTCACGTCTGAAAAAAGAAGTGAACATTCCTATTCATATGCATTGTCATGCAACCACTGGCATGTCTACTGCCACAGCACTTAAAGCGATTGAAGCAGGCATCGACAATATAGATACCTCAATTTCATCAATGAGCATGACTTATGGTCATTCTCCAACGGAATCTGTGGTTGCCATGCTTCAAGATACCGATCGAGATACCGGTCTTGATATTCATCTGTTAGAAGAAATTGCAGCTTACTTTCGTGAAGTTCGCAAGAAATACGCTAAATTTGAAGGTTCACTCCGCGGCGTAGACTCTCGTATATTAGTGGCTCAAGTTCCTGGCGGCATGCTAACGAATATGGAAAGCCAATTAAAAGACCAAGGCGCAGCCGATAAACTCGACGCGGTATTAGAAGAGATTCCAAAGGTCCGCGAAGACCTAGGCTTTATTCCTCTCGTTACACCAACTTCTCAAATCGTTGGTACGCAAGCGGTGATGAATGTAATGTTCGGCGAGCGCTACAAATCAATTTCAAAAGAAACTGCTGGTGTTTTAAAGGGTGAGTACGGTGCAACACCGGCGCCTGTTAATGTCGAGCTACAAGCAAAAGTGTTAGAAGGTGGCGAAGCCATTACTTGTCGTCCTGCCGATTTGCTCACATCAGAACTGGGTAAATTAACGACCGACTTACAAAACATCGCCAAAGCAAAGAACATTCAACTGGCCTCTGGCGACAATGAAATTGATGACGTTTTAACTTATGCGTTATTCCCTGAAATAGGCCTTAAGTTTTTACAAAATCGTGGCAATGCCGATATGTTTGAACCCGTACCTACTGG
>DMZE01000030.1:2366-4345 GCA_003492055.1 Cellvibrionales bacterium | reverse complement strand
GGCAGCGATGAAATTAGTATGATTTTCAGTTTTACGCGTTCTTATTTTATGGTGAGTACGCTAAACCCTGCGCAGTATGTTGCAGTTTTAAAGCGCATGATGCCGTATAAAGAAATTTTTGAATTATTTACCTCTATCGGTTTTGCTAAGCATGGCAAAACTGCCTTTTATCAATATGCGGTTTCGTTTACTAAGCAAATCCCCGTTGAGCAAAAATATAATTCTGCCCCCGGCATTAAGGGTATGGTTATGTTGGTGTTTACCTTGCCCGATTTTGACTATGTTTATAAAGTGATTAAAGATCGCTTTACACCGCCCAAAGATATGACGCGTAAACAGGTAGAAGAAAAATACAGCATGGTAAAATCGTCAGATCGTGCGGGGCGAATGGCCGATGTTCAAGAGTTTAAATATTTGGCTTTTGATAAACGTCGGTTTTCTGATGAGATGTTAGCCGAGCTCTATAAAGAAGTGCCTTCTATGGTACAGACTTCGGGCAATGCGCTTATTCTTAAGCATGTTTATGTTGAGCGTAAAATGGTGCCGCTGAATTTGTATTTACCCAATGCCGATGATGGCAGTACTTATAGTGCGATTGATGAATACGGTAATGCCATTAAACAATTGGCGGCGGCTAATATTTTTCCTGGCGATATGTTATTAAAAAACTTTGGTGTTACACGTCATGGTCGCGTGGTTTTTTATGATTACGATGAAATTTGTCCGCTAACTGAATGTAATTTTAGAAAGATACCTGAAGCACGTACCGATGAAGAGGAAATGTCGGCGGGCGCGTGGTTTGATGTTAAGGATAATGATATTTTCCCCGAAGAATTCCGCTTATTTTTTACCGGTAATCCTAAGGCGAGGCGAGTATTTAATCAGCTACATGCCGATATTTATGACTATCGTTTTTGGCAGGGCTTGCAGCAAAAAATTGCGGATGGCTATGTGACAGATGTGTTTCCTTATCGACGACAGAAACGTTTTAAGCGGATTGATAGTTAGTTGTCAGTTATTAATCGCGTCGCAGCTTATCGGATGTTGCGATAGGGGTAGGGAAGTTAAAGATAACAATATAGGTAGAGATTAAAAACGTTAGTATGGCCGTGGCTTGAATTAAATGAGAGGCCTCTTTGCCAATCAATAATGTACCTGCCGCAACATAGGCAATAAGCAGTGAAAATTCGCTGTTCTGCCCTAATCTAAAGCCTACACTCCACGCTAAATCTCGATGCTCATCCATACCTTGTAATAAGCTGCGGAAAATCAGGGGCTTTAAGCTAGTCATAATAATGGCAAGTATTAGAGCGGGTAATAAAATATCGGCAAGCAGAGTTAAATCGAACCTTGCGCCTAAGGCAAAGAAAAATAAGATTAAGAAAAAGTCTCTTAACGGTTTTAAGTTAATCGCAATATATTGTGAGATAGGGCTGGTCGCTAGTGTAATGCCCGCAATAAAGGCGCCAATCTCTGCCGATAGGCCAACCGCATGAGCCGCTTCGGCCATACCCAAACACCAGCCAATGGCTAATAGAAAGATATATTCTTGAAAACGATCAAAGCGTTGAATTAAACGAAGCAATACATACTTCACCATAATAAATGCAGCGGCGGCGAGTAGGGGGAGGCTAATTAAGGCTAAGCCAATTTGGTTAACATTGAATTGACCTGAATCGCTGCTAAATAAAACGATTAAGACAAAAATCGCCAGTAAATCTTGAATTAGCAATAAGCCAATAATTAATTCACCGGTGTGTTTATGGTGCAGCATGGTGGTGGGTAAAAGCTTAATGCTAATAATGGTGCTAGAAAACATCATTGCTGCACCTACTACAACGGCTTCTATAGTGCTAAAGCCAAACAAGGATGCAATGCCAAAGCCCACAAGGGCGAATAAGCTGGAGCTAGCCAGCGCCACCAACGTGGCCTTTTTAGCCACCGCGACTAAGGCCTGCGGCTGCATATCGAGGCCCAGC
>DMZE01000030.1:2102-2315 GCA_003492055.1 Cellvibrionales bacterium | reverse complement strand
CCATAGGGGCCTATTAAGGCGCCCAGCATAATGTAGGCAATAATAAGTGGTTGGCGTGTATAAAGGGCAAAAGAAGCGAGTGCCGCAGCACCGCTAAAGATAAGAAAGAAAGAGAATGTCAGTGTTTCGGTTTCCATAGGTCCATCATACTATCATCACCTGTTGCAGCCATAATGAAAATTGACTGCTAAGGCGTGATATTTTTACACTATG
>DMZE01000030.1:0-1956 GCA_003492055.1 Cellvibrionales bacterium | reverse complement strand
CGCTTATAAAAATACATTTGATCATGCAGCACATCGCCAATAGCGCGAAGATCACCTGAGTAATGATAGTAATCACGAAGGGTACGCGCATAAGAATAGCCACGACCATCAGCAAACACAGGGAAGTTAACCGCAATAACAGGAATAGACTCACAAAGCGTCTCTAACGGCTCTGGGCTTTCATCGCTGTCTAACCAAACACCTATGGTCTTGCTGTTCTTAAGTTGCTCAGCGTGCTCTAACCACAGTGCTAACGGCAGCAATAGCTGGCCACTGGCATCATCAATCGAGAACTTAACATCAGAAGAATCGGCATCTTTAGCAATAATCTGCCAGTCGTTGTCGACAATTTGATTATCTTTAATTAAGTTTGATGGCTTACTTAGCTCAGATGACTGGCTTAGCTCAGATAAATCAGGCATAGACATATTCCTTAAAGGGGGCGATGCCAACGCGGCGGTAAGTATCGATAAACTGTTCTTCGGGATGTCGGTGCTTAACAAAAACGTCTAGCACTTTTTCAATAACGGTAGGCACTTCTTCTGGCCCAAACGATGGCCCAAGAATTTTAGCAATAGCGGCTTCGCGGCCCATATTGCCACCTAAGGAAATTTGATAAAACTCACGGCCTTTTTTGTCCACACCTAAAATACCAATATGCCCCACATGGTGGTGACCACAGGCATTCATGCAGCCTGAAATATTGAGATCAATAGGGCCAAGATCATAAAGGTAATCAAGATCATCAAACTGACGTTGAATCGCTTCGGCAATCGGAATCGATTTAGCATTGGCTAGCGCGCAGTAGTCGCCACCCGGACAGCAAATAGGATCGGATAAATAACCCAAGTTTGGAGTCGCCAGTTTTAATTCATCACAGCGCTGCCAAAGGGCAAATAAATCGGTTTTCTTAACGTCGGCTAACACAATGTTTTGCTGGTGCGTATTACGCAGTAGGCCGCCAGAGTATTCATCGGCAAGATCAGCAACGGCTTCCATTTGCAGGTCAGTAATATCACCTGGTGCTATGCCCGTAGGTTTTAACGCCAAGTTAACAATGGCATAGCCATCTTTTTGATGCGGCTGAACGTTTTTGTCTAACCATCGACCAAAATCGTTAGATTCTAAGCGCTGCGAGGCGAGCTCACGATTACATGATGAGTCATCTAACACTTCATAGTTAGGTGGAGCAAAAAAAGCTTGCACACGATTTACCGCATCTTCAGACAATGTATTGTCATCATCTTTAATTTTTTGCCACTCTTGATCAACGCGTGCAGCAAAAGCTTCGGCGCCCATGGCTTTAACTAATATTTTAATACGCGCTTTATATTTGTTATCACGTCGACCCAATTGGTTATAAACGCGCAATACCGCTTCGAGATAAGTAATTAAATGCTGCCAATGCAAATCGCGTTTAATCAGCTGGCTAATAACCGGTGTACGACCTAAGCCGCCACCCACATGAATATGAAAGCGCGTATGGCCTTCATCATTGTGAATAAGCTCAACGCCAATATCATGAAACTTAAAGGCGGCGCGATCTTCTTCGGTGGCACACACGGCCACTTTAAATTTACGCGGCAGTAGGGCAAATTCTGGATGAAAAGTCGACCACTGACGAATAAGCTCACACCAAGGGCGAGGATCTTCGATTTCATCAATCGCAACACCCGCGTACTGATCGGTTGTCGTATTACGAATACAGTTACCACTGGTTTGAATCGCGTGCATATCGACAGTCGCGAGTTCTTCTAGGATATCGGGCACATCTTCTAAGCGTGGCCAGTTTAGCTGAAAGTTCTGGCGGGTAGAGACGTGGATATAGCCTTTATCATAATGACGGGCAATATGAGCAAGTTTGCGTAATTGCGCGGTGTTATAAAGTCCATAAGGCACAGCCACGCGTAACATAGGTGCGAGGCGTTGAATATAGAGGCCATTTTGCAGGCGCAG
>DMZE01000287.1 GCA_003492055.1 Cellvibrionales bacterium | reverse complement strand
AAAGGAGTCGGTTGAAGATAAAAAAGAGTCGCTTGAAGAAAAAAAGGAAGAGGGCGCAACGATTGTACAAATGCATGAAAAATTGCAGCGCCCAGAAATGCTCTTGGGTTCTACTTATAAAATTAAAACGCCGATGTCAGATCATGCGCTTTATGTGACGATTAATGATGTGGTATTAAATCCTGATACAGAACATGAGCTTCGTCGCCCCTTTGAGATATTTATTAATTCAAAAAATATGGAGCACTATCAATGGATAGCGGCGCTAACGTTGATCATATCGGCGGTGTTTCGTAAGGGCGGTGATGTTACTTTTTTGGTTGATGAACTACGTGGTGTATTTAATCCGCAGGGGGGGTATTTCAAAAGTGGTGGTCGTTATATGCCTTCAATTGTCGCTGAAATTGGTGATGCCATAGAAAGCCATATGAAAATGATAGGCTTGTTAGAGCATGATTTACTCGATGAGCATCAACGAAAGCATATTGAAGAAAAGCGCGCGCAATATGAGCAAAAAAACAAACGGAATGAGACACCTTCAGGTGAGTCATTTCCACATGGTTCCACTTTATGCCAGAAATGCTTGACCAAAGCGATGATACAAATGGACGGATGCTTAACCTGTTTAAATTGTGGTGAGTCAAAGTGCAGTTGAGTAGAGTGTTTTGCCTATTGATATATCTCAACACTGCATAAATGGATAATAAAATAGCGGTTAATAAAGAGCAGCAGTTTAATATTTCGCGCTCTGTTTATGGGCCGGTAAAATCTTGGCGCTTTGGCTTGAGCTTGGGTATTGATTTATTATTTGTAAATTCTATTTGTAGCTTTAATTGTGTTTATTGCCAGCTGGGTAATATCCAAAACCATACGGATGAACGAAAAGTCTATGTCTCCACGAAAAAAGTTATTCAAGATTTTAAAGCTGTAAGTCAGAGTAACCCCTTCGATATTATTACCTATTCCGGAAATGGCGAACCAACGCTAGCGAGTAATTTAAAAGAAACGATTATTCGCCTTAGAGCGTTAACGCCAGTTCCACAATCCATTCTCACCAATGGCACAACCTTGCTTAACCCTGATGTTATAGATGCGTTGTGTTTGCTCGATAAAGTCTCGGTTAAGCTTGATGCAGGCAGTGAGGCTGTTTTTAATCGTATTAATCGGCCAGTTAAGGGCTGCACTTTGCAGAGTGTGGTTGATGGTATCGATAATCTCAAACAGAGATTTAATGGCGAGCTTGAAGTGCAGAGTATGTTTTGTAATGCCACCATGGCAGATTTAGATAATTACATTACATTGCTCAATAAAATTAAGCCCGATAAAGTGCAGTTGAATACGGCAACGCGGCCCTATCCTAGTGAGTGGCATAGAGAAAATAGGGGGAATCATCTGCAAGAGTATGATTATCCTGTGTCATCATTGAAAAAAATTAGCCGTGAAAATGCAGAATGGGTGCTTAAAGAAGTACGCCAGCAAACAGCATTTAATATCCAATCCAATTTTTTTGATTGATCAGTATCATTTTATATAATTTAAATATAAGGAACCTAATTGATGGGTTTTACTCTATTGCTTGTAAATTCTTGAGTAAACAGTTATTGATTCAGCCTCAATAATGGGGTGAAATATTTAATAATGAGGTATAGATATATGGATATCTTTACAAAATTTAATCGGAAAAATATTCAAGATAGGCAGGTGGATACCTTAATAGGTCTTAGTAAGGGGATACTAGCAAACGGTGAGGTCGACCTTAAAGAGGCTGAATATTTGTATGGGTGGTTAATTCAGAATGCGCTAGCGTCAGATAATCCCGTTATCCATAATTTATTAGAAAAAGTTGACACAATGTTGGCCGATGGCGTGCTGGATGCAGAAGAGTCTACTGAGCTACTCAATATACTACAAAAAATATCGGGTGATCCATCGGCGATTGGTGAGCTTTCAAAATCAACAAGCTTACCCATTAATGACCCGCCTCCTAATATTATATTCAAAGGCAAAAAATTCCTTTTTACTGGCACTTGTGCTTTTGGTACTCGTCAACAATGTCATGAGGCCACGCAGTCATTAGGCGGTGTTATTGCAATGTCTGTCTCGAAATCCTTGGACTATTTAGTGATTGGCACCTATGTTACTGATAGTTGGATGCACGAGAGCTATGGCCGCAAAATCGAAAAGGCCATGAATTATCGCGCTGCTGGAGTACCGATTAATATCGTTACTGAGGAGCGTTGGGCTGAGGCGGGTCAGTTTAAATAGCGTATTGTCACCTTGTTAGCTTAATTCTAACCCAGACATCTAGTCCGCATCAAAGCTCCGCAGTAATAAATCCAATTATCTCCTCAACGCCTTGTTCAATTTTTAAGTTACTAAACAAAAAGGGTTTATCCTTCCGCATTATTTTCGCATCTCTATCCATGACCTCAAGCGAGGCACCTACTATGGGCGCTAAATCTGTTTTATTAATCAATAATAAATCAGATTTAGTAATGCCCGGTCCACCTTTACGCGGTATTTTATCGCCGGCCGATACGTCAATCACATAAATCGTAAAGTCCGATAACTCAGGGCTAAAGGTTGCACTTAAATTATCGCCGCCACTTTCGACAAAAATAATATCCAAGTTTTTATGTCGTAATTGCAATTCATCAATTGCCGCTAAATTCATTGAGGCATCTTCACGTATCGCTGTATGCGGACAACCTCCGGTTTCTACACCAATAATACGATCGGCCTCTAGGGCTTCATGTTTTGTTAAAAACTCGGCATCTTCTTGCGTATAAATATCGTTAGTAACAACGGCAATATTGTATTTTTCTCGCATGGCTGAACATAACACGCGAAGGAGGGCGGTTTTACCTGAACCAACGGGGCCGCCTACACCTACGCGAAGCACTCTTGAATTACTCATATAACTTAACCTCTAAGATCTAAATAATCGGGAATATTGGGTTTCATGGTGGCTGCTTGCCATGGCAAGGCCGGGTAATGACGTACCAATGTCATCATCACTAATTAATAAGGATTGATTTACCGCTTGCTCAACGACAGGCATTAACGCATCTATCGCTTTCTGTGCCGAGAGTTGACCAAACAAGGTGAGTTTAGTGGCTGCGGCTACTTGGTTTTCAAGCCATGCCCAGGCATAACCTAAGGCGGCATAATGGGGTGATATGCGCCAGTGTGTAGCGGCTATGGCAAAGGTAGTGACGTAACTAATGTTATGTGGCTTCTTAGATTGATTATCTAAGGTGTTTAATAAATCATTCTCTATGGATAAACCATGAAGCAAGCGAATCATGGCGTCAGCTAATGCTGTATCGGTTAAACGCAGTTCATAGGATTCTCGACAGGCAAGCACGGTGTCGTTCCATTGAATAAGTGCGGGTATATCTTGCTGCTCTAACGCTAAACATTGTCGATGGAGTATGGGTAAATCTAAGGTGGCGACTGACTCAGTTAATTGAACCGATAACCATTCAATAACATCGTCGCTGGTCGATAGCCATTCCGCTTCTAAGGCCCATTCTAAGCCATGCGAAAATGCGTAGCCGCCCACTGGTAACGTGGCGCTACTAAGTTGTAATAAGCGCAGCATTGACGCATCGTTAGCTGTTGATGGCGCTGAAGATGTGCTTCGCAATGCTGTGCGGTTTGGCTGTGCTATCTCAGTGATGATGCCCATGCGATCCTTGTTCTTGTTGGCCTTTATCATAGGCGCCAGCTTCTGGATTAAAGATAGCGTTTTCATTAGTCACAGTTAGCCCTAGGCGATGAAGCAGCGCTTCAAGCACATGATCGGGTGTTATGCGAAGCCATTGCTCGCCCACTTGTAAGCGCACATGACGATTACCGAGGTGATAGCAGGCGCGGCTAAATAATTGCCAGTTATCGGTTGATGCAGTAATGACGGGTTCTTCTGCGCCGACAATCGATAAATACTGACCGCAATCGCTAAGCAGTTGATCACCAATACTCAGCACATTGGCACGCTCTAAAAATACATCTACGTTTTTGCCTTTTGATGACACTGCACGGAAACGTCTTTTTTCCCGTTGCGCATGGTCTAAAAACACTTCGTCATTCGCTGGGTGCTCGGTATTACTCGGTAACCACTGGTTAACCATAAGCGTTTCGGTGTTCACTCTATTTTCTGTGTTAGACATAATGCCCCTTATCTAAATGGTTAATTGTTTTAAGCTGCAGTTAAAAGCGTATGCGCTTAAAACAATTGATACAGTTGTGCCAACGGCAGATCACTTAATGGCTCACAAGTCAGCAGCTGTCCATCGGCATGTACTTCATAAGTTTGTGAGTTGACAGTAATGTTCGGCATCCAACTGTTATTGATCATGTCCTCTTTGCCTATGGTGCGCGTATTACGGCATTCCACTAAGCGGCGTTTAATGCCCAGTTGTGAACCAATATCGGCAGTAATTGCGGCCTTGCTGGTAAAGGTAACTGAGGTATGTGCAGGCGCTTGTCCATAGGCACCAAACATTTTTCGATAATGCACGGGCTGGGGCGTAGGAATGGAGGCGTTAGGATCACCCATTGGCGCTGCGGCAATCATGCCGCCTTTAATAATCATGGCGGGCTTTGCGGCAAAAAAGGCTGGGCTCCAAAGCACTAAGTCGGCCATTTTACCTACAGCGATAGATCCTACGGCGTGATCAACACCATGTGCGATAGCTGGATTAATGGTGTACTTGGCAATATAGCGACGAGCGCGAAAGTTATCATGACGTTCGTTATCTTCGGGCAACGCACCGCGTTGCAGTTTCATTTTATGAGCGGTTTGCCATGTGCGTGTAATCACTTCACCCACGCGGCCCATGGCTTGAGAGTCGGATGCGATCATGCTGAAGGCACCAAGATCATGCAATATATCTTCGGCAGCAATGGTCTCTTTGCGAATTCTAGAATCGGCAAAAGCAACATCTTCAGGAATCGATGAATCCAAATGATGACAAACCATAAGCATGTCGAGATGCTCATCTATCGTATTGTTGGTGTACGGCAGAGTTGGATTAGTTGACGATGGCAATACATTTTTTTCGGCACAGGCTCGAATGATGTCAGGCGCATGACCGCCACCCGCACCTTCGGTATGGTAGGTATGGATAGTACGGCCTTTAAACGCAGCCAAAGTGTCATCGACAAAACCGGATTCATTTAATGTGTCGGTGTGAATGGCTACTTGCACATCATATTTTTCTGCCACGGTTAAGCAGTTATCAATAGACGCAGGTGTAGTACCCCAGTCTTCATGTAATTTTAAACCACAAGCGCCTGCTGCTAGTTGTTCTTCTAACGCTATGGGTAAGCTTGAGTTGCCTTTGCCTAAAAAGCCAAAGTTCATTGCCATGCTGTCGGTTGCTTGTAGCATTTTTCCAATATGCCACGGCCCTGGTGTGCAGGTAGTAGCATTGGTGCCTGTTGCTGGGCCAGTGCCGCCACCAATCATAGTAGTCACACCCGACATCATGGCTTCTTCAATTTGTTGCGGACAAATAAAATGAATATGCGCGTCAATGCAGCCTGCGGTTAATATTTTTCCTTCGCCGGCAATAATTTCTGTGCCTGGGCCAATAATAATATCAACGTTATCTTGTATGTCAGGATTGCCCGCTTTACCTATACCGAAAATCAAACCATTCTTTATGCCTACATCGGCTTTAACAATACCCCAGTGGTCAAGAATAAGTGCGTTGGTAATAACAGTGTCTGGCGTTTGGCTGGAGCTTAGTTGGCTTTGGC
>DMZE01000202.1 GCA_003492055.1 Cellvibrionales bacterium | reverse complement strand
TTAGTTTCTAATTTCATTTTTTCCTCTTTTTTATCTTTTATTTTAATGCAAGTAAGAATTAACAGGCCGGTTTAAAATTCGAATTTTAAACCAAAATAAGGGTCTTCATAAACGTCAATATCTACCGTTCCATTATCAGCTTCAATATTTCGATAGCCAATAAAAAATGAACCGTTTTCAACCATTTGGTAGTTAAGTCGCAGATCGTATTCAAGTACGTTATCAAAATCTCCACCGGTTATAATATCGGGAGCATAATGCAGCTGGAAACCGATATCCATTTTTTCTGATAATGAACGGGTAAAGCCCAGACCTAGGCCAATACCAAATCCACCCTCGCTTTCAACATCTAACCAAAACGCTTTGGCGCCTAACTGAAGACCGGTATCACTATCACTGGTAAAGAATCGGTAACTCACTTGATCAGCAGTCAAATCATTAGAATCTGAATGCATGAACGCAAATTCCCCAGCAAAATCTTGCTCATAGGCACTAGTGAAGCGCAAATCAATAAATTCTTCATTAATTGAAAGCTCTAACTCATTAGCATTTACTTGAGAAGCCATAAGGGTAGTCATTAAAGCGCTTAATATAAGTGCCGATGGTGTCATTGTTCTAAAATATTTGTTCATCTTTATTCCTTTTAAATATTGAATATTGCCTTGGTATTACATCAATGGGCCTATCGTATCAAAAGATTGCTACTGACAAGGCATATGTATGGCTAGATATTTGTTAACTTTGTTGGCTTTTCAGATCCATATGTAATTGATCGAGCTGGTTTTGATTATTCTTGACCCTTTTTAATATTTCACCTAAGGACAATAAATCCATTTTTACATGCCGATGCTCTTTTGCAATTTCGACCAAGTCCTTTCCATGCTTAAAAAATATTTTATAGGCCTCGATTAAAGAGTAATCAGGATCAAACATATGGGTAGGAAGCGATGACACGCCGTTCACTTCAATGACGACAAACTCACCGCGTAACATGGCTTCTTTGCTTTCTGCTTTAATGTCCAAGCGTCCGAAATTAAAATTCGGCTGATTCTCAAACAGGCTAAATATCTTCGCTTCTAATTCGGCTGTTAACCAATGGGTATCATCGGTAAATTTACAGCCCATAGTATGAGAGCCAATAAATGAAAGGCATATTTTTTCGCCCAGTGCGGGAACTTGAGTCAGATCAAAGTACTGCAAAAATGTGGCCCAATGATGGGTATAACGATAATGCTGCTGTGCCAATTGCTGCAAATTATCTTTACCGTTACCCATAACAGTGGGAAAGTGTTTTTGATTAATGCCTGTAATTTTTGGTCGTCCCAATTTTCGAGTATAAAAAATTCCACACTCAAATGTATAGGGGGTAAATTTTTGTAATAAATAGTTGCCTGTTATTTTATGGGCGCTACGTTCAATCGATTGCTCATCAATAATTTTTATAAGCCCCTTTCCTACTAAACCAATATCTGGCTTTAATATTAACGGGTAATGATGCAGCGTGGCGAATGAATGAATGGCAGAAATTTTTTCAGCTACCGGTAAATCAGCGGCTAATACCGTCGTGGGTAAAAATAATTGTTGATCAAATTGCTGCTGGGTATGGAATTTTGAGCCAATACCAATTTCACCATGATTAAGGGCGGCATTCGCTTTTGCTAACGAAGGGATGCTCACTCGCTGAATTAAACAATAGAGACCTAAATAGATATAGAAAGGCAATTCAAATAATCGAGGATGCCAAAATTCGTGATGGGTAAACCATTTCTTCTTCAATGTGGCACTCTCTAATTTATGACTAACAACACATAGAATTAGACTACAAAATGACTGTAGATACCATGCTCGAAGCATCGTTATAAGCAATTATTAAATCTAATTTTTATGACTATAAATTGACTAATTGAAGCCGCTTTATGACTTAATATCAGACAGCTGTTCTGGCGTCAGCAAACTCATTTTAAAGAGCTCATTAGCATCAGGAACAGCATCCATGGTTTTATTGATGATGTTTTTATAGCCCTGTGCGCCTATACGCTCTACCGCTCGTTGTATAGCATTATCAAGATCTTGCTGATGGGATGATTCGCTGATCCATTGTTCAGCTAACATACCTGATAGCGCTACCGCATATTCCAGCTCTGTTAATTCACTTATCGATTTAGCTTCTAACAAATAATGACTGCTGCGAACGGCATTAATATGAATAGTCGGCAAGTGCCAACGCTCTAGTATCGCTGCACCAATTTCAGCATGATCGACACCAAACATACGTCGCTCTAACTCCAGCAAATCCAAATGGTTTATCGCGCCATTGACTATCTGTGTATACTTTTTTCCCTCAAAAGCCTCGAGGGCAATCATGCCAATATCTTGCATTAATGCGGCAACGAATAAATCTCCCTGCTCTACACCGTTTAATTCACTGCGCATTTCAATAGCAGCAATAGCGCCCAGTACACTCTTTCGCCAAAAGGCATCATGATTAAAGCCTGAGTCTTTTGATTCTCTGCTGCGCATCATGTCAACAATGGCAAAGCCAATCGCAATACTCATGGTGAGTTGAATGCCCAATATCGCTAACGCTTGATTCAAATGGGTAATTTCATGCCGAAAAGGAAATATAGAGGAGTTGCTGACCTGTAACAATCGTGCGCTTAAAACCGGATCATTAGCAATCACTTCACTGATTTTTTCGGCATATAGCTCTCTGTCGTTACTCATGTCGATAATTTGCACCGCCACATCTGGCAACATGGGCAGTTGATCTGAGTGACGCACTCTTTCTAGTAAAGTTTCTTTATCCATAACGTGTTATCCATTAACCCTTTTCCCATTGATGTCGCCCTATCGACATAACAACAAAATTTTATCGATAAACTCGTTAGCTGAAATTGAGTGTTTTAACTTTTGGCGGTAGATGCTTTAGCCAAACAGCAAATTCAGCTGCAGAATTACGCGCTAGACCATCGGCACAACTTACTCACTAATGGATCAATCAATTGATGAAATGTTCCCATTCAAGACAGAGCTTTAACAATTATCGGACCCTATTTCCACTCTTTGCGCAGTTTTTAATCCACGCCCGAACTTTTTGTATTCGTCTCCCACCTAACGACTGCTTGTTAAACGAGAGAATAATAGATTGATCCAATAATGGCCGTCATCGGTATTACTTTTGACTCATAACTAAATATCCGAATTTGCAAGCGGTTCAGGTAGAATTACAGCTAAGCCCTTACTTACCAATATTAGGTAAGTCAATTGACCAATAACGATGATTGATTGCTTTTACGCTTTCACCCTTCACCTCATATAGTACGGATGATGAAATGACAACGACCGCTAATCCCACCTCAGAAAAATTGTTTCAACAAGCCCAAAAATCGATTCCTGGGGGTGTCAACTCGCCGGTAAGAGCGTTTAAAGCAGTCGGTGGCACGCCGTTATTTATCAAATCCGCTAAGGGCGCTTATGTTATTGATAGTGATAACCAGCGCTATATCGATTATGTGCAATCGTGGGGACCAATGATCTTAGGTCATGCACAACCCGATATTATTGCTGCAGTGCAAGCAAAAATGGCGGACGGCTTAAGTTTTGGCGCACCCACTGAAATCGAGACCACCTTGGCAGAGCGTATAAAATCAATAGTGCCCAGCATGGAAATGATGCGCATGGTCAGCTCCGGCACCGAAGCCACAATGAGTGCCATTCGTTTAGCGCGAGGCTTTACGGGTCGCGATACCATCGTCAAATTTGAAGGTTGCTACCACGGTCATTCTGACTCGCTATTAGTCAAAGCAGGATCGGGCGCACTGACTTTTGGCGTACCCAGCTCACCGGGTGTCCCAGAGTCATTGGTTAAACACACATTAAATCTTACCTATAACGATATTGAACAGGTAAAAGCGGTATTCGCTGAAAAAGGCGATAGCATCGCCTGTATTATTGTTGAGCCAGTGGCCGGCAATATGAATTGTGTGCCGCCTATCGATGGTTTTTTATCGACACTGCGTGATGTGTGTGACGCCTCTGGCGCGCTGCTGATTTTTGATGAAGTGATGACAGGCTTCCGCGTCCACCCTCAAGGTGCACAAGGTCATTACGGTATAACACCCGATTTAACGACGCTTGGAAAAGTAATTGGTGGCGGCATGCCGGTTGGTGCTTTTGGTGGCCGACGCGACATTATGGAAGAATTAGCGCCCACCGGCCCTATTTATCAAGCCGGTACATTATCGGGCAATCCTGTTGCCATGGCGGCAGGGTTAACGACATTAAACTTAGTATCTGAAGCCGGCTTTTATGAAAAATTATTTGCCAGCACTGAGCAATTAACCACGGGCCTAGAATCGGTTGCTAAACAATGTGGCATTCCATTTACTACTAATCATGTAGGCAGTATGTTCGGAATGTTTTTTACAGAAGAAAAGAAAGTCACACGCTATGCACAAGTCATGAATGGCAATAACGAACGCTTTAATCAATTTTTTCATGGCATGTTAGCGCAAGGGGTTTATTTGGCTCCAGCTAGCTTTGAAGCGGGATTTGTATCGGGCGCCCATACCAGTGATATTGTTGATGCAACATTAACAGCGGCAGAAAAAGTTATGCGTACACTATAAAACGATTAATGCCGATCCTGGGTTTTCTATGCAATAGATCATGCATATCATAGAAAACCCTAGGATATAATAAAGAATCTACTTTATTAAAAAAACACTTATTGAAATCTCTATCTCATTAAACTTTTTCTTATTAAAACTTCTATTTGTCTAAACTTTATTTGTCAAAAANNAAAAGTCTATTTATCAAAAAGTCTCCGTTACAAATCTCATCAAAATATTTTCTATACATTTTTATTTTGCAGATACAGCTCTTTGTTTTTTCATTTTACGACGAGCTCTTAATTTTTTTCTAACATACCCTTTTTTTGAAAAAGAAAAGAGACCTGGCTGGCTTCGACGTATTAACCTAATAATTTCCTTACGCCAACTCTCTCCTATACCGCTAGCCAATGCATGATCATGTATTTGCTGCCAAGCGCCACGAAGACCGCTAGTGTTAAGAGTAAACGTTTTTAAACAGGCGATAAGATTAGTATCTGCAGGAAAACAACTCGGAATATCACGCCCACAAGCTAAAAAATTAAACTGGGTTCTAACACATTTTTCACAACAGCCACAATTTCTATCTTTTTTCGCTCCCTGCCAGCAAACGCGTAAATATTTAATGCCTACTTGCCAATCCGCAATTGCATTCACTTTTTCTGTACGAGTATAAGCTGCACCATCATGAATGACGTGAAAGTGGTTAGAACCTAACAAATTATCAGTTGCTGGAGATGAGCCCCAAGGCGTAAAGAGATTACTATATGGGTAAGTGCTTCCAAGCAAGATGATCCCCGCTTTCTTTTTAAAGTTTGATAGCACTCCAACTAATGCAATCGCATGCGCATAATCCCACTTGGCCTGAGTCATTTCTCTATAATTTGTTTTAATGGGAATAAGTGGAATATTGATATCGTCAAGTACAGATTCAGAACGACTAAACGCTTCTGAAAACGCCTCAGTATCTTCAAGCGGAATATCAAAACCATGAACTAATGAGCAAAAATTAATGGTCTGTGTTCGATAACTGTTTTTCTTCTGCGAATGCTGCCAAGCCGTAAACATCGAGTCAACACCACCTGAAAAGGCACATACCGCGCCTTCAACTTCAGCGATCTCTTTGCGAATTTCATCGACAGTAATGTCAACAACTGAATAAAGATCTGGCCGTAACATATGCCAAGCCCGCTGGAATTCAGTTAAATTACTCAGCAACGATAATGAAACACTCCCTTTTATCTGAATCTCTCGCGCTTCAGTCAAGGCATCCATTAATATACAAAGCAAATAGCTATCGCAATCTTCAGCATCAGGTGAGTCAATAGTTTCAGGAAATTGAAACCATAAAACCTGCCTATCAACCTCTATGCCATTATCAATGCGTACAATATGACAGGAACGAGTCACCTGACCGTTTTTATTTGCCAATGCTATCGGCTCAATAATTAAACTATTCATATCCGCCCTCTGTTTATACCCACTCTCAATTATTATTGACTGTCTAAAACTAAAAAAGGCCATCATAAATATGATGGCCTTTTCTTAAATCACTTTAATACTTACTCTTCACCAGCAACCACTTCGGCATAAGCATCTGAAGTCAACAAGGCGTCTAGCTCAACTGTATCTGCAGGCTTTAACTTATAAAACCAACCGTCTTCATAAGGTTCGCTGTTAACTGTTTCTGGCTCATCTTCAAGCTTTTCATTAATCTCAACAACTTCACCCGAAATAGGTGCATATACATCAGAAGCCGCTTTAACTGACTCAACCACACCAGCTTCTTCGCCCGCTGATAATATCTGACCCATATCTGGCAACTCAATATAAACCACATCACCCAATTGGGCCTGCGCATGGTCAGTAATGCCTATAACGACGGTGCCGTCTTCTTCTATACGAGCCCATTCATGGCTTGCCGCATAACGTAATTCAGAAGGTAAATCACTCATTTGCTCTTTCCTAAAAATGTATCAGTAACTAAAGCTGCTAAAAAGCTACTAACAGTCAATTAAATTTATATTAACCCCAAAGGTTAAATCTTAATGG
>DMZE01000049.1 GCA_003492055.1 Cellvibrionales bacterium | reverse complement strand
CCTATGAAGCTTTATTAGCTGTCCCTTTTATTTATAACGCCATAGGGCTTAAGCAGCAAGCTTTAACCGCTTATGACTATGCGCTCAATAAAATGGCTGAAGAGCGAATCGCTTTAAAACATCTACAAAGTGATATTAATCGCTATACAGTTGATAAAACTTTGTTATCTATTGTTTCTGACAATACGAATAGTCAGCCCCATGTGCTTTCAGGCGGGCATTGGTTAGATAGCGAGGCGGTATTGTTTGAGCCGGCTGAATTTAATTCTAGCCGTCTACAGCTGCATTTAAGTGAGTTATTGGCAAGTTCACAGATGCGTAGTTTATTTGGCCAGTTAAATGATATTTATTGGTTGGATAATAATTTACAGCGCTGGCGTAAACGGCTAGATACCTTTGCATTTGCTGTGAATGAACGAAAGATGAGAACTGCGGAAATATTAAGTACGGTTGCCCAAGATAAGTTAAATGCAAGACTAGAACAATTAGCTTCAAAAAATGCTCAACTATCGAATGCCATAGAAAAAGCTCAAGACCTTGAATATGCCGATTTACTGTTCACTGAAAATGAGAGAAAAAGTGCAATTCGTATTGCCAAGGCTTCACAGTCACTAGCCAGTATAGAACGCTCGATCAGTGAGAATTTCTTGTCTGATGATTCGCTTCCGACTAAAAAATCGTTAGATAATATGCGCCAGCAATTAGACACTATGCACGCCATGCTGTACTGGCAGGCCAGTAGTCATCAAGCTGAGCGTTTATGGCAAAAAATAAAATTACAATACGAAGTGGAGTCAGAGCTAATCATAGCGCGTGAGCGTTTAGCTCGATTGCCATTACTTGCCGATGAATTAACTTCGCAAGCTACATACTTGCAACGCATTGATAATGAACGCCAACGTATTGAGCGGCAGAGTGACAACTTAACTAAGTTGCGACAAAAAGTTGAATTAAAAATTGTCGCTAATTTAACGGCAGAGGTAGAAAAGAGAGAGTCTCGTTTACAGCGTTATATCGGTCAAGTGCGTCTATCAAAAGCCGTATTACTTGAGCGTCAACTTAGCGAGCCGCAGCAATGAAGATGGTTTGTCGCGCGCTTAAGCCGCTCTCGATGCTATTAGCTATGTGGTTAGTGATTTTATCGCTTTCAGCATGTTCTTTACTGAATAACGGTTTGTTTGCTGATCCAGAGCTTGAGAAGCAAGTAGCTGAGACCTTAGCTGAATTACCTCAAGCGCGTGATCATTTGGCGAGTTTGAGAGAGCAAGCTAATGAAGTTTCTTTATTACAGGACGTATCTTTATTGCAGGACGTATCTTCATTACAGACTGTTTCTACATTGCAGGATGTTTCTAGCGCTTACCAAGAGGCCTTGCAGCTAGCAGATAAACCGTTGGTTCAACAAGAGATCCATCGTCGCCTTGCGCATATCAATTTGCAGTTAGCTGAAGAGCGGCAAATTAATGATTCATTAACAAAGCCTCAGGCTATCTATCAAGACGCTATTGAATCCTATCTTGCGTTATTAGAGGGCTATTCAGCGTCGTCATTCACTGAAAACAATACATCTTTAGATCAGCTGCTCTACCCGTTAGCCAAAGCCTATGAAATGAGCGGTGATATTCCTAATGCATTGCTTATATTTGATCGTTTGGTTACCGATGTGCCCAATTCAATCTATTACAGTGAGGCTCAGTTTCGTCGCGCCGAAATTTTATTTGCCGCGGCGAACTATAGTAAAGCAAGCCAAGCCTATAAGGCTGTCATTCAGCGAGCCGGTGAAGCTCCGGATAAACCGGCACCGTTTTTGATGAACTCTTGGTATATGGCGGGTTGGTCTGATTTTAAATTAGGGCATTACAATGCTGCGCTTAAAGCTTTTTTTACCGTGCTGGATAGGCAATTTTCTCAATCTAAAAATGGTGAGTCTGTTTTCGCTGGTCAAAAAAACTTAGTAAACGATAGCTTGGTGAATGACACGCTACGAGTCATGAGTCTAGCTTTTTCTTATAAGGCAGGACCATCGACAATCGGCGATATTTTAGATCAGCTTTATAGTCCTTCCGCCGAACCTATATATGTAGATAGGCTGTATCAGAACTTAGCTAATCTTTATCTTGAAAAGAAACGCTTTATTGATAGTGCAGCAACTTTTGCCGCTTATATTGATCGTTATCCCACATCAAAAATTGCACCAGCCTTTCATGTTAAACAAATTAATGTCTATGTGGATGGTGGCTTTCCTGAGCGTGTGCGTGAACAAAAGCAAGCCTATGTGGAAGCTTATGGTGTCAAAAGCAATTATTGGGCGCAAATGGATGCTGATAGCCAGCAGTTAATATATCAGCGTCTAACCGTCTATATTGATGAGTTGGCGAGCTATTACCACCATTTAGCGCAAGCTAAACAACAGCAGCGTAAAAAGCAATTAGCGACAATCGATAGCCTCAAAAAATCAAATCTTAAAAGCAACAGCAGTGTCTTAATCACTGAGCAAGAGATATATGACCTCTATCAACAGGCCGGTGATTGGTATGAAGTATGGATTGCCAGCGTAGCTGAATCGCCTGATTTGATAGCGTCTAAAACAATTACAACTACAACAAATACAACTACTACAACTACAACAAATACAACAACACCACTCGATAAAATCTGGTTTTTATTGGGCGAAACGC
>DMZE01000076.1 GCA_003492055.1 Cellvibrionales bacterium | reverse complement strand
GTTTATAGATGCTGGATTTATAGACACTGTATTTATAGACACTGGATTTATAGATACTGAAACTTGAAAATAGCCTAGAGGCCTTTAAAAGTCATGGATTTGTTTACTGAAATTGGTGTACGAGAGTGGTTAATTGGTGCCGGCTTACTGTTAGTGTTAGCGGTGCTCGTTGATGGCTTTAGACGTATGCGTGCAGAGCGCAGTGGCGGCATAAAAATGTCATTAGGTATGGGTGGCGGTTTTGCCGATGATGGAACCGCTGTAGATTCACCAGAGCTTCCCAATGGTGGCGCTCGCGTTATTGTTCGTACTGATCCTATTATTAGTGACCAAGGTCCCGATGATTTATTTTATGAAGACGATGCAACTGAATTAGAGGGCAACTACCCAGAAGATGAAGCGCGTCAGGCACGACAAGCGGCCTTTGCCGAGCGTGAAATTTTGGTTATGCATGTTAGAGCTAAAGCTGAAGATGGCTTTAATGGCAGTGATTTGCTTCAAATTCTATTGGCTTGCGATATGCGTTATGGTGAAAAAGATATTCTGCATCGTCATGAAAAAGCTGAAGGCAAAGGGTGTTTGCAGTTTAGCGTGGCTAATATGCTTGAGCCTGGCACATTTAATTTAGAAGATATTAATTCTTTCCGAACGCCTGGTGTCACCTTTTTTATGACACTGCCTGGCCCTGAAGAACCGATGCAAGCATTTGATTGCATGCTGGAAACCGCTAACTGCTTAGTCAAAAATTTGGATGCGCGCCTGTTAGACGAAGAGCATTCAACGGCAAGTTTGCAAGTGGTTAATCATTACCGTGAGCGTATTAAACAGTTCGATCAAAAAATGAATAATGCCTTAGATGGTCGAACGGAAACGGTTTAACGTTTTTCATTGATCGTATTAATGTCTATGGTTTGATGTCCGTCACTGCAGTGGTATAAAAAAATACGGCTTAGCTTATGCTTGGTTTAGCTTTTCTCAGCACTGTCTCTTGCCTTTTCACTCTCTGACTTATTAAATAAGCAATGACATCATCTAAAACCATCCAACAATTATTAGCCCATCCTCTTGTCGCTTCAGATAAGCATTTTAAGCTTGATGCTAAAGAGCGTCATGCTCAGTTAGTGCAGCTTATTAATGAGCACAATTATCACTACTATGTTTTAGATGATCCGATTCTACCTGATGCCGATTACGATCAGCTTTTTCGTCAGTTAGTCGATATAGAATCGGCAATACCTGAGCTTTTAACCGATGATTCGCCCTCGCGCAGAGTAGGGGCAGCGCCACTGGCACGTTTTGAATCCATAGAGCATAAATTACCCATGTTGTCGCTAGACAATGCGTTTAATGCTGAAGAGCTACGCGCCTTTGATCAGCGTCTTAAAGATCGATTACGTGAAGATACTGATAGTGTTGATACCGTTATCGATTATGTCTGCGAGCCTAAACTTGATGGCGTAGCGGTAAGTATTACTTATGAAAACGGTGTGCTCGTTAGTGCAGCAACACGCGGCGATGGTGCCAGCGGCGAAAACATTACAGAGAATGTCCGCACCATCAATACCGTGCCGCTAAAGTTACGCGGCTCAGGTTATCCGGCCGTGTTAGAAGTGCGTGGAGAAATTTATATCTCTAGCGCTGACTTTGAGCAGTTAAATGCCACTGCAGCCGCTAAAGATGAAAAGCCGTTTGTTAATCCGCGCAATGCCGCTGCGGGAAGTTTAAGACAATTAGATCCAAAAATAACGGCGCAACGGCCATTAACCATGTGCGTGTATTCCACGGGGTTTATTGATTATCAAACTTCACCTCGTGTCGCTAAAAATAAACTAGCGAACAGCCATATTGCCGACAGTCACTATAAAACCATACAACAACTTGCCGAATGGGGTTTTTTCACCAATACAGAAGTAAAGCGTTTAGACAATATCGATCAAGCCATTGAGTATTGCTCGGTACTTGCCGCTAAACGCCCAACATTAAGTTATGAAATTGACGGCATTGTATTTAAAGTCGATTCTTTTTTATTGCAAGCCGAGTTAGGTTTTGTATCACGCGCACCGCGTTGGGCTATTGCCTATAAATTTCCAGCAGAAGAAGCCATTACAAAGCTTAATAGCGTTGATTGGCAGGTGGGTAGAACCGGCGCTTTAACACCCGTAGCAAAACTTGAGCCTGTATTTGTTGGTGGTGTAACTGTAAGCAATGCGACACTGCACAATGTTGATGAGATTCAACGCTTAGATGTACGGATTGGCGATACCGTAGTGGTGAGGCGAGCAGGGGATGTTATACCGAAACTTGCCCGTGTTATTTTAGCCGAGCGTCAGTCTAATGCTGAGATAATTAAAGTCCCAAGTCAGTGCCCAGAATGCCAATCACCGGTACTTAGGTTAGAAGATGAAGCGGTTACTCGTTGTACAGGCGGTTTACTTTGTTCGGCCCAGTTAAAGGAATCAATTAAACATTTTGTTTCTCGAAAAGCCATGGATATAGATGGTT
>DMZE01000174.1 GCA_003492055.1 Cellvibrionales bacterium | reverse complement strand
GTCGATGTGGCGATTAATTGAAATAGCTTGGTCGATGTGGCGATTAATTGAAATAGCTTGTTAGTTTATTAGTTCGGTAGTTAAAAGAGAGGGATTCAATTTTGTTTGGTAAAAACTCATCAAGTGAAAGTGGCAGTCAGAATAGTGCTATCGATAATTCATTGAATAAACCTGAATGGCAGATTTTAGAAAAAGTCGCCACGGCGTCTGTGATTGAACAGCGCAAAGCGCGTCGCTGGGGAATCTTTTTTAAGTTTCTCACTTTTGCCTATTTATTTATGATTGTTGCTGCGTTTATGCCAAGCGATGCAACTCTTCCTTCTGCGGGTGGCGATCATGTTGCCTTAGTCTCTCTTGATGGTGTTATTGCTGCTGGTGCGCCAGCTAACGCTAATACCGTGGTGGCTGGACTGCGCAATGCTTTTGAAGCAACTAGTTCAAAGGCCGTTATTCTTGCTATTAATTCTCCGGGAGGAAGCCCTGTTCAATCAGGTTATATTAACGATGAAATTCATCGTTTAAGAGGTCTGTATCCGGAGAAGAAATTACATGCGGTTATTGCCGATTTAGGCGCCTCTGGTGGCTATTATATTGCTGTGGCAGCCGATCAAATTTATGCCGATAAAGCTAGCCTGGTAGGTTCTATTGGCGTTATCAGTGCCGGTTTTGGCTTTCAAGGGCTAATGGAAAAAATAGGCGTTGATCGTCGCGTTTATACGTCTGGCGAGAGTAAAGCCTTTCTGGATTCTTTTCAGGCCCAAAAAGAAGCCGATGTTGAATTTTGGAATTCAGTCTTGGATGTTACTCATGCGCAATTTATTGATGTCGTAAAGCAGGGTCGTGGCGAGCGTTTAATCGATGACCCTGAAATTTTCTCAGGGTTAATTTGGACTGGTGAGCAAGCGTTAGCTAAAGGGTTGATTGATGGCCTAGGTAGTGCCGGTTTTGTTGCGCGTGAAGTTGTCGGTATCGATAATATTATTGATTACACGGTTCAGCCGAATCCTTTTGAACAATTTGCTCGCAGAATAGGCGCGAGTTTTTCTATGGGCGTTGTTAGTGCGGCGGCACCTCAGCTGCGTTAACCGTTTATCATTACCGGCAGTAATATTTGTACCGATAGGCCGGCTTCAGTGTTTTTTGCACTAACACTTCCCTTATGTCTTTGGATGACTCGCTGCACAATAGCGAGTCCTATTCCATAGCCGCCAGTATCACGATTTCTTGCTCTGTCAACACGATAGAACGGTTGAAAGATTTGTTCTAGATCTTCTTGTGGGACGCCTGGGCCGCAGTCATTAATAGATACTTGAAAGTAAGAGCCCGATACAAAAACGAAAGACTGGTTTGCGCTCTCTTTATTCGGTTTGTTAACTAAAGAGAGCTCGATAGTAATTTGACTATTATTCGCGGTGTAATGAATCGCATTTCTAATAATGTTTTCCATCGCACTATGTAGTTGTACAACGGTTGCTGCAACCAGTGATTCCCTGCAGTCGGTATGCAGCGATAAGCTAACTTGTTTGACTTCGGCTTCAATGGTGCAGTCATCGATAATCGACTCTAACAGTTCAGTTAAGTCGATAGTGTCGCTAAGTGGTGCTGAATCATCCGGCATCGATAGCAGTTGACCAATCAAATCATTTAAGCGATTAGCTTCTTTTTCTATACGATCAAGTTCTTTGCTGCTGTCTTTTTGGCGCGCTATTTCTAGTGCAATTTGAAGGCGTGCAAGCGGTGAGCGCAATTCGTGTGAAATATCTCGTACTAGGCGTCTCTGATTTTCTAAACTGGTTTCAAGTGCCGTTGCCATGTCGTTAAAATCGAGGCCGAGCTGTGACAGTTCATCATTTTTGCTTAAGTTAAAAAGCTTTGCTCGTGCACTTAAATCACCGCTGGCTAAAGCGCGTGTGGCAATACTTAGTTGTTTTATATTACGTGTTAGGTAGCGTGCAAGTACAAAGCAGACAAGGGCGCTTAGCACTAACCCCAATGTGAATTGCACGCCTATATCATTAACCCATGCTTTTGCTTTTAAAATATTGGTGCCTGGCATATCCAGTACAAAGCGAATTTGTTCGCCGGTAATTGATCGCTCTTTACGGCCAATGCGCAGTCGTGTGACGCTCGATTGCGTTTGATAAATGGAGGTATCTAAGGCGTCAATCATTTGCTGAATGTTATCGTCAAATAACGGCGTGCTTAAAGGGCTTTTTTCTTCATAGGCAACGTGAAAATGAATGTCGTTTTCTGCTAGTTGTGCTTTCCATTCTTCAATTTCATCGGGTAAACGGCGTACAATAAATACCGATCGATCGACGAGCTTTAAGGGCGTGAGTCCCTGCATATCAATGGTGCTTTGTTGGCGAAGTGCGTCACTGAGTATTACGGCGCTACTGCCAAGAATAAGGCTGGTTACCCAGAAGCCAAGAAAAATTTTCCAATAAAGACTAAACATCGATTTGGTTCACTAATATATAACCTGAGCCGCGAACGGTTTTGATAAGTTCTGTTTCGCCAAGATGAGCTGCAATTTTTTTTCTAACGCTACTTATATGTACGTCGATGCTTCGATCGTAGCGCGTATGTTTTCGATTTAATGCAATTTCGGTCAGTTCTTCTTTGGTGACAATTTTTCCTGCATGAGCCATAAGCGCTTGCAAGGTATTAAACTCTGCGCTGGTCAGTTCAAGGGTCTTGTCATTAATGCTGGCATTGCGATTGCCACTGTCCAGGGTGATGCCATGAATGCTTTGACTTGATGAGCGTTGGCTAGGCGTACTTTGTTCTGTGCGTCTTAATACGGCGCGCAGCCTGGCTAGTAACTCTCTTGGGTTGCAGGGTTTTGGTAGGTAGTCATCGGCGCCAGCCTCAAGCCCAACAATGCGATCAATATCATCACCGCGTGCGGTTAACATTAGCACGGGTGTCGCTGAGAAGCCTCGAAGACGTTGAAGAATATCCAGTCCTTGCATGCCGGGTAGCATAAAATCGAGAACAATAGCGTCATATGGCTTATTTTGACTATGCGTTTGTTGCAGGTGTTCTACTGCTTCTAAACCGTCGTGTATGAGTGAGACAGTGATACCTTCATTGTTTAAGTATTGCTCGAGTAATTGACAAAGTTCTATGTCGTCATCAACGATAAGAATGTTTTGTGACATGACTGTGGCCGCCGCATAAATAAATAAATTGTGATTATGCGTTAAGTATATCGCGAGTCGTGGCTGCTTAGCGATAACCATTATGGCAATTGCTGTTGAGGTTGAATAAGGTGAGTCATTTATGGCAAAGCTAGGGTCGTAATTTGATGATAATTGAGGCAAAAAAAAGCCCACTAATAAAGCGGGCTAGGAATAAATTGTATGCCTGGAGAAACATAAAATTTTGGAGTTGAGCAAATAACTTGGATCTAAACATTAACAATGATCTAAACAATAACTCTGATTTAAACAATAACCCTGATCTAAACAATAACCCTG
>DMZE01000196.1 GCA_003492055.1 Cellvibrionales bacterium | reverse complement strand
AGCATGTCTGGCCAGACCATTGAAGTATTAAACACCGATGCCGAAGGTCGCTTAGTTTTATGTGATGCATTAACCTATGTAGAACGCTTTAAGCCAGAATCAGTGGTTGATATCGCCACTTTAACTGGCGCCTGCATTATGGCGTTAGGTCATCATGCGAGTGGTTTACTCAGTAACAATGACGACTTAGCCAATAGCCTATTAACTGCGGGCACCGATAGCGCCGACCGTGCATGGCAATTACCGCTTTGGGATGTCTATAAAAAACAACTCAGCTCGCCTTTTGCTGATCTTGGCAATATCGCCGCCGGTGGTGCGGGCACCATTACCGCCGCCTGCTTTTTATCAGAATTTACCGAAAACTACCGCTGGGCACATTTAGATATTGCCGGCACCGCATGGGGCCAAGCCGGTGGTAAAGGCGCTAGTGGCCGACCTGTCGGATTGCTTTGTCAGTATTTAATTTCACTAGCCGGTAAAGCAGCCGTTTAAACGTCACTCAATAAGAAGAATAAAAACCACATGACGAAAATTGATTTTTATATTACCAACATCAACACCCTTGATGATTATTGGAACTTTGCTTGCCGACTAACAGAAAAAGCCTTTCGCAAGCAGTGTGATGTATACCTTCACACTGCTAACGAAGAACATATGGCAGCGGTAGATAAACTATTATGGACCTTTAGGCCCAATAGTTTTTTACCGCATAGCTCTGAAATCAATTCTGAAATCAATTCTGAAATCAGTTCTGAAATGACCGGCAAAGAAAGTGAAGACAATAGCAAGACCGATAGCGCAGCATCAGCAACGGGCGAGATTTTAGTCGCCTGTTCTGGTGATCCGCGTGATCATCATGATGTATTAGTCAATTTAACCGAGCAGACTCCCGAATGCTTTAGCCGCTTTACCCGTGTCGCCGAAGTCGTTATGGGCACCGATGAAGCAAAAGCAAAATCTCGTCAACGCTATAAATACTATCGCGACCGAGGCTACCCGCTAGAAGTGCATAATCTTTAGCATTAAGACTCAGAAACCTGCGTCTCCTCAGCATAATTCACCCCCATCTCAGCTAACACCCTTAAGCAATCTAGGTTAGAATTCCTCGTTTAATTGCACGAGTCCGCAGTTCCTAAACAATAAGGCCGCGCTTTCAACTATAGAGTCAGATTATTTACCATGGATAAAACGTTTCAACCGCAAGACATCGAGCAGCGCTGGTATAAACGCTGGGAAGAAAAAGGCTATTTTGAGCCCGATATGAATACTGAGGGCAAAGATCCCTTCTGTATCATGATTCCACCGCCCAATGTCACTGGCAGCCTACATATGGGCCACGCCTTTCAACATACGATTATGGATGCACTGACTCGCTACCAACGTATGAATGAAAAAACCACCTTATGGCAAGTCGGTACTGATCATGCCGGTATCGCTACGCAAATGGTGGTTGAAAGAAAACTCGCCGCCGAAAGCAATCAAACACGCCACGATTTAGGCCGCGATGCCTTTATTGATAAAATCTGGGAATGGAAGGAATCATCAGGCGGCACCATTACCCAGCAGATGCGAAGACTCGGTAACTCAGTCGACTGGCCTACCGAACGCTTTACCATGGACGATGGCTTTTACGCCGCCGTACAAGAAGCCTTTATTCAGTTACATGAACAAAAACTCATTTATCGTGGTAAACGCCTCGTTAACTGGGATCCCAAATTACAGACTGCTATTTCTGATCTTGAAGTTGAAAATAAAGATGTGAAAGGCAGCATGTGGCATTTACGCTACCCATTAGCCGATGGCGCGCTAACCGCCGATGGCAAAGACTATTTAGTAGTTGCCACCACTCGCCCAGAAACGTTATTGGGCGATAGCGGCGTTGCCGTCAATCCTAATGATCCACGCTATCAAGACCTTATTGGCAAACATATATTGCTACCGTTAGTGAATCGTCGCATTCCGATTGTTGGCGATGACCATGCCGATATGGAAAAAGGCACAGGCTGCGTCAAAATCACCCCCGCTCATGATTTCAATGACTATGAAGTCGGCAAACGCAATCAGCTCGCGTTAATTAATATCCTTACCCGCGATGGCGCCATTCGCAGCATAGCCGAAGTGTTCGACAGCGAAGGTAAAGTATCCGAGCAATATGATGGCAGCCTGCCAGAAAGTTATGCCGGACTCGATCGCTTTGCCGCGAGAAAAGCTGTGCTTGCCGATATCGAAGCACTTGGCCTACTCGACGAAATCAAACCGCATGATTTATCCGTGCCTTATGGCGACCGCAGCAATGTTGTTATAGAACCGATGCTTACCGATCAATGGTATGTCGACGCAAAAACCTTGGCCAAACCGGCTATTGAAGCAGTAGAAAATGGCTCGGTTGAATTTGTGCCTAAGCAATATGAAAACATGTACTTTTCATGGATGCGTGATATTCAAGACTGGTGTATCTCACGCCAACTTTGGTGGGGACACCGCATACCTGCTTGGTATGACCAACAAGGCAATGTTTATGTGGGCCGTGACGAAGCCGATGTTAGACAAAAACATGCGCTCTCTAACGATATAACGCTATCTCAAGATAACGACGTACTCGATACATGGTTCAGCTCTGCACTTTGGAGCTTTGCGACATTGGGCTGGCCTGAAACCACAGAACGCTTAAAATTATTCCACCCTACCAGCGTATTAGTCACCGGCTTTGACATTATTTTCTTTTGGGTTGCCCGAATGATGATGATGACTATGCACTTTATGAAAGACGACGACGGTAAACCACAAGTGCCGTTTAAAACCGTTTATGTCACCGGACTGATTCGAGATGAGCAAGGGCANNAAAATGTCTAAATCTAAGGGTAATGTGCTTGACCCCTTAGATATGATTGACGGCATTTCGCTAGACGACTTACTCGCCAAGCGAACTGGCAATATGATGCAGCCAAAGCAGCAAGAAAAAATTGGCAAGCGCACGCAAAAAGAATTTCCCGAAGGCATAGCCGCCCACGGTACCGATGCATTACGATTCACTTTAGCCGCCCTCGCCTCTACTGGCAGAGATATTAACTGGGATATGAATCGCCTAGAAGGCTACCGAAACTTTTGTAATAAAATATGGAATGCCGCTCGCTATGTCTTAATGAATATCGAAGATAAAAACTGCGGAGAAAACGCTACCGAATCTGACTATGCATTATCGTTAGCCGACCGCTGGATTATTAGCAAGCTACAACATGCCGAAACGGATATTCGCAAACACTTTGACGAATACCGTTTTGACCTCGCTAGCCAAGCGCTCTATGACTTTATTTGGAATGAATACTGTGATTGGTATCTTGAATTATCAAAAGCATTACTGACCGATGAAAATGCCAGCGAAGCCCAACAAATAGGCACACGCCGCACATTAGTTCGCGTGTTAGAAACTATTTTGCGTTTAGCCCACCCTATTATGCCGTATATCACTGAAGAAATTTGGCAAACGGTTGCCCCTTATGCCGGCATTAAAGACCAAGGTGATAAACACAGTATTATGTTGCAAGCCTACCCGCTAGCCGATGCCAGTAAAGTTGATCAGTCTGCCCTGGATGATATTGAATGGATAAAAGCAGTGATTGTTGCCGTGCGTAATATTCGCGGCGAAATGAACATATCACCCGCAAAAGCCTTACCGATATTCTTTAGCCACGGCAGCGAAAAAGATAAAACCCGACTAGCCAACGGTCAGCCGCTGATTCAAACATTAGCCAAAGTAGAAAGTATTACTTGGTTAGAAGCTAACGATGAAGCGCCAGCCGCAGCTACACAATTAGTGGGCGAGCTAGAAATCATGGTGCCATTAGCAGGCTTTATTGATAAAGATGCAGAGATTGCACGACTGAATAAAGAAATTGCCAAGCTCGATAAAGAAGTGGGCCGCTTAAGTGGCAAGCTTAATAACAAGGGCTTTACTGATAAAGCACCCGACGAAGTGGTTGCCAAAGAGCAGCAAAAATTGGCGGAAGCCAACGATGCCAAACAACGCTTAGAAAATCAGAAACAGCAGCTCGATGAACTCTAATGAGCGCGTTAACCTAGATCGAGAACATCAATAGTATTCTCGTCTAGCACGCCTAACGAGCGATCAATGGCGAGATTTTTAAAATCAAACAGCTCGCCATCGGCGAGTTGCGAAGGTGCAACATTACTAATAGCACCAAAAATACTTTCAATACGGCCTGGGTATTGTTTTTGCCAGCCATTAAGCATGGCTTTAATCGACTGACGCTGTAAATTTTCTTGTGAGCCACATAAATTACAAGGAATAATCGGAAACGCCTTATGCTCTGCATAGCGAATTAAATCGCTTTCCTTACAATAAGCCAACGGACGAATCACCACGTTGCGTTTATCATCACTGAGTAACTTAGGCGGCATAGCTTTAAGCGCCCCACCGTAAAACATATTTAAAAATAGCGTTTCAATAATATCGTCGCGATGATGCCCTAGCGCAATTTTATTAGCGCCAATTTCTTCAGCAAAGCCATATAAATTACCGCGTCGCAAACGCGAGCAAAGGCCGCAAGTTGTCTTGCCTTCAGGAATAACAGACTTAACAATACTATAAGTATCTTTTTCTAAAATATGAAACGGCACACCCAGTTCAGTTAAATAAGCAGGCAACACCTCTTCTGGATAGCCCGGTTGTTTTTGATCGAGATTAACCGCAATCAACTCAAACTTAATGGGCGCACTGCGCTGTAAATTCAATAAAATATCGAGCATCGCGTAAGAATCTTTACCACCAGACAAGCAAACCATAACCTTATCGCCGTCTTCTATCATGGCGAAGTCATCGATAGCACGACCCACATTACGACGTAAACGCTTATGCAGCTTATTAAACTCAACGCGCGAGCGAGGGGTTAAGCCCTCAATACGATCTTGCGCAGGGCTTTCCGACCCAGCATTCGGCTTTGAATTTGCCTCAGCATTGGGATCCAATACAGAAACATTGGAGGATTGAGCCGACGATAAAAAAGGCGTATTTTTCTCTAACATAAGTGATTATCTATGAATATTTCTACAATGGAGCCTTGGATGGCCGGCATTGTAAGGGATTTATCGTCAAATCCCAAAAGAGAGTACAAAAGCAAACGTAATATATGCTGAGTTTGGCGCGAAATCGTATAGCTTTTCGCGCAGACCGCGCATAAAATGCCGCCTGCAATATAAAGTGCGCATCTATTATTTATTGATCACAGGAAATTGAACATGAAACCAGCAGTCAGAGTTACCGTTACCGGCGCCGCCGGCCAAATCAGTTATGGCCTTCTTTTTCGCATAGCTTCTGGCGCTATGTTGGGTGAAGATCAACCCATCATTCTACAGCTGCTTGAAATCACACCCGCTATGGACGCGCTTAAAGGCGTAGCGATGGAATTAGATGATTGTGCATTCCCTTTATTAGAGAACATTGTTTGTACTGATGATGCCAATGTCGCGTTTAAAGATACCGATTTCGCCCTACTTGTTGGTGCACGCCCTCGCGGCCCCGGTATGGAACGCAAAGACTTGCTA
>DMZE01000212.1 GCA_003492055.1 Cellvibrionales bacterium | reverse complement strand
ACTATCAGGTAGAGCTTAAAGATCTAGACTCCGGCTGTCAGCCCACCCCCGACGCTCTTGAACTTAAAACTATAAAAAAACCAACCCTCAATTTCTTATTAAACCCTAAACCAAAAACTCAACACAAAAAAAGGGGCGCTTTAAGCGCCCCTTCCTAAACTATCAATGTAAAACGATAACTTATTTAGCACCGAACTCAGGATAGGCTTCCATACCACATTCTGAAATATCAACACCTTCGTACTCTTCCTCTTCACTTACACGTACACCAATAACTGCCTTGATGATGGTCCAAGTAATATAGCTAGTCACAAATACCCAAACAAAGATAACCGCTACGCCTTGTAACTGACCCATGAAGCTAGCGCCATCATTCGAAAGTAATACCGCGAACACACCCCAAAGACCAACAACACCGTGGACCGAGATAGCGCCAACAGGATCATCAATTTTGATTTTGTCTAAGAATACAATACTACCAACAACGATGATGCCACCGATGCCGCCAATGATTGTAGCCATTAATGGAGAAGGACTCGCAGGATCAGCAGTAATAGCAACAAGACCCGCAAGCGCGCCATTAAGTGCCATTGTTAGATCCGCTTTACCAAACGCGATACGTGCAACGATTAACGCAGCAATAAGACCACCAGAAGCCGCAGCGTTAGTATTCAAGAATACGTTTGCTACTTCGTTAGCTACTTCGATGCCGCCTAATTTCAACGTTGAACCACCGTTAAAGCCAAACCAACCCATCCAAAGGATGAACGTACCTAATGTTGCTAAAGGTAAGTTTGCACCAGGGATAGCTTGAACAGTACCGTCTGCTGCGTATTTGCCTTTACGTGCGCCTAATACTAATACACCCGCTAATGCAGCTGCTGCACCGGCTAAATGGACAATACCAGAACCCGCGTAATCCGAGTAATTCAGCTCACCGATGAAAGGAACTGCATCGCCATTCCAAGTCCAGCTACCTTCAATTGGGTAGATGAAACCTGTCATAACTACTGCAAACGCTAAAAAGGCCCAAAGCTTCATTCGCTCTGCAACCGCGCCCGATACAATCGACATAGCTGTTGCTACAAAGACTACTTGGAAGAAGAAATCCGATGCACCAGAGTATTCACCCATATCTGCAAAACCTGCTTCAGCAGATGCAGCAAGTACTGCAGCCGAATCAACCGCACCGGCAGTGCCGCTTAGGAAGAAACCACCGTCGTACATGAACTCATAACCACAAATGAGATACATGGTAGAAGCGATCGCAAACAATGCGACGTTCTTAGTGAGAATTTCAGTTGTATTTTTTGCACGTACTAAACCAGCTTCTAACATTGCGAAGCCAGCTGCCATCCACATTACCAATGCACCACATATTAGAAAATAAAATGTGTCCATTGCGTACTGGAGTTCAAATATATTGTTTTCCACGTTATTTACCTCTTGTTAACTTTATTGTTCGATCGCGTCTATACAAGACAAGTCATATCACAAGACTCAAAAGCTTAAAGCGCTTCGTCGCCTGTTTCGCCGGTGCGAATACGAATAGTTTGCTCGATACTGGTTAAGAAAATTTTGCCATCACCAATTTTTCCAGTGTTAGCTGCTTTTGTAATAGCTTCTATTGCTTGATCGGCGATTGAATCAGATATAGCTGCTTCAACTTTAACCTTTGGCAAAAAATCTACTACGTACTCTGCGCCACGATATAATTCGGTATGTCCTTTTTGGCGACCAAAACCTTTAACTTCAGTCACTGTAATGCCCTGAACACCGATATCCGACAATGCTTGCCTTACGTCGTCTAGCTTGAAAGGCTTAACAATTGCAGTAATCAATTTCATTATGTTTCCCCTAATATTGTTAAACGAATTCAGGAATGAGTCTTACGTGACCTATTTTTTTAGTGCGAAAAAATAAATTCGTTTCCCATGCTTTTGCATGCGGCGTGCCACTTTAAATTTTTATTATATAAAACAATGATTTAGCATTATTTTCGAAATTAAACTATTAACGCTCTTATCAATAACTCGCTAATGCGCACCAGTTGAGTGCGAATAGCTGCGTACATGGTGCATACTTTAATATTTGATGATGATGTAAACATTTTTAACAACACGCTTTCGCCATACTCCGCATAAGCGCTACCACTTACTGTCGTTATTTTTAATTCCATTAATGCAAATTGACGCAAGCCAGCCATTAAATTTGGCTATTTTTAGAAAAGACGCCATGCAATGGTGCATTTTGTTTTGCATTGAAATACTATGAGTCGCGTTATTCAATATATGCCACTCCGTTATAAAGAACCGTCAACATAAAGTAGTTAATACCATGTCAGAAAAATTTGTTATCAGTGATTTTTTAAAACAAGCTGCCAGTCTATTGCCCACTAACGTGGCTAAAGTGCGAACTGAATTTGAAGAAAACCTACGCCCGCTCGTTGAAGCCAGCTTTAATAAGCTTGATCTTGTAACGCGAGAAGAGTTTGATCGGCACCTTGCTCTCTTAGAGCGATTAAAAGAGAAAACAGCGGCCTTAGAAGCAGAACTTGAAGCGCTTAAAAAAACCGGTGATACATAAAACCGTATAAACAACAATTAAGAATGATATTTAAGATAGATATTGAATATAGAACATAGAACATAGAACATAGATAGTTAAGACAAAAACAAGCGACGTTAACCATGGATGATTAACGTTTAATAGGATTGCTAACCCCTTTTCAAGGATGAAAAACTATGGCACTTGCCCTCACTTTATCACGCGCCAATCTTGGCATCGACTCTCCTCTCGTTAGTGTTGAAACCCATCTCTCTAATGGACTACCAGCATTTACTATTGTTGGCTTACCCGAAGCTGCCGTCAGAGAAAGTCGTGATCGCGTTAGAAGCGCCATTATCAATTCTCATTTTGATTTTCCCTCTAAGAGAATTACCGTTAACTTGGCGCCGGCCGACTTACCTAAGCAAGGCAGTCGATTTGACTTGGCGATTGCATTGGGAATTTTAGCGGCATCGGATCAGCTGTCGAAAGAGATGCTTTCGCAATATGAATTTATTGGCGAGCTATCGTTATCGGGTGAGTTACGCTATGCCACTGGATTAATTCCCGCTTTAATTGCAGCCGACCCCGAGCGTATATCGATAGTGCCTGCAGCTAATCGCGAAGAAGCTTCGTTACCGCTTAAAAATAAAACCATTGTCGCGAATCATATTTTGGAAGTGTGCGCGCATTTAAATAAAAACAAACCGCTTGCATTCACCGCCAAAGATAAACCTCAACACAATAAGGCTAACACTTTGGATATGTCTGATGTTGCAGGCCAGCCACAAGCGAAACGTGCTTTAGAAATAGCGGCGGCCGGTGGCCACAATCTTATTTTTATTGGCCCGCCAGGCACAGGTAAAACAATGCTGGCATTAAGACTTATTAGCATTTCTCCACCCTTAAGTGACGCCTCAGCCATTGAAGTGGCCGCTATTAATTCATTGGCTGGTAAAGAAAACACCATTACCCAATGGCGACAACGGCCATTTAGAAACCCTCACCATACGGCATCGGCCGTGGCGATGGTTGGCGGCGGCAGCAATCCGAAACCGGGAGAAATTTCACTTGCGCATAAAGGCGTTTTATTTTTAGATGAACTGCCAGAGTTTGATCGTAAAGTATTAGAGGTGTTGCGTGAGCCAATAGAGTCTGGATGCATTACAATTTCACGCGCGACACAGCAAGTGGAATACCCTGCGCAGTTTCAGTTAGTTGCAGCAATGAATCCCTGCCCCTGTGGTTTTTTTGGTGACACACGACAAAACTGCAGCTGCTCGCCTACTCAAATACAGCGCTATCGCTCGAAATTGTCAGGCCCACTACTCGACCGTATTGACCTGCATGTCAGCGTCACCCGACTCCCGGTTAATATGATGACTCAAAAAACCAAGGTTAATGAATCCAGTGATGCGATTCGTGCCCGCGTTTTAAAAACACAACAGCAGCAATCGAGAAGTCGAGGAAAAGTGAATGCTCGACTTTCAGCGCGCGAATTAATTGATGATGGTTGGATTAAAGAGGATGCGATTGAATGGTTAAGTATGGCAATAGAAAAACTCGGATTGTCGGCAAGAGCCTTTCATCGCTTATTGAGAATTGGTCGTACTATTGCTGATTTAGAATACCTTGATACTGCTTATGAAAAATCTCAGACCCAAGTGCAAATACATCATTTAAAAGAAGCTTTAGCTTATAGACAGTTAGATAAAAAAATATAAGAACAAAGATAATTAACGCAGAGGAGTAAAACAGGATGAGCTAATAGAAGAGTAAGACTTATTATTTATCAACAACGGACAAATAAGCACGACGTGCCGTTGTCCCTTCACTATTTAATAGCTTGGCAAAGCCATCAAAAGTGAGCGGCTCACTGTAAAAGAATCCTTGTAAATGATCACAACGATTTTTAACTAAAAAGGCTTTCTGCTCTTCAGTTTCAACGCCTTCACCAACAACGGTTAATTCAAGACCGTGCGCCATATAAATCATAGCGCGAACAACACTGGCGCTATCTTTATCGGCTGTAACCTTTTGCACATAACTTTTGTCGAGCTTTAACGTGGTGATTGGTAATTTCTGTAACTGTGGCAATGATGAATAACCAGTTCCAAAACCATCTAAGGCAAAACGAATGCCCTGTTTTTCTAGCAGTACCATATCATCGGCAATTTCATCAAGATTAGCCACCACCGCCGACTCGGCAAGTTCAAACTCAAAGCGTGAAGCATTGGTGTTCATACTCGACAAAATGGATTCGACAGTGCTGACAAAGTTCGGCGCCATAAATTGCTCATGCGCAACATTTAACGACACACGTAACGGCGGAATTTTCATCGCATCCATCTTTGCAATATCAAGACACAAACGATTAAGCACCCAATAGCCTATAGGTTCTAATAAACCTAACTGCTTGGCCGCCTGAATAAAATCACCGGGTAATAAAATACCTCGCTCAGGATGATGCCATCTTAACAACGCTTCAACACCGACAATTTTTCCGGTGCGCAATGAAACACGCGGCTGAAAAAACAACGCTAACTCATCATTGCTAATCGCTGCACGTAATTCCAAATCTAAGCGACCTTGATCAACCGCTTCGCTATTCATTTTGGCCGTAAAGAATCGGTAGTTAGATCCTTGCATGGCCTTGGCTTCATACATCGCCATATCGGCATGTTTGATTAATGTAGTCGCATCACGACCAGCCTCAGGATAAACAGCAATACCTATGCTGCTTCCCACACGCATTTGCTGGCCATTAATATCAAAGGGCTCAGTAATGACATCAATAATTTTTTGTGCAATGGTCACGGTGTCATTGGTGGAGGTCGTTTTTTCAAGCAATACGGTAAATTCATCACCGCCAATACGCGCTACCGAATCGGTACGACGAATACATTGGCTTAATCGCTCAGCAATACCTTGAACGAGCTTATCGCCCATGTCATGACCATAGGCATCATTGACGGCTTTAAAACCATCAAGATCTAAATAGAGTAAAGCAAACGGTGAATCACCGCGATCGGCACGCTGTAGGGCACGATCTAAACGGTCATTAAAGAGTAATCGGTTTGGAATTCCGGTTAAGGCATCGTAATGGGCTAGACGCGCTAATTCGGTTTCGGCATTTTTACGATCGATAGCGTAACGAATGGTGCGTTCAATAATATTGATATCAAGACGATCTTTAACTAAATAATCGGCGGCACCCGCTTTAATAGCGGCGCGATCCAGCTCGGGGTTAACCGTAGCGGTTAAACATAAAATAGGGGTAGTACAACCATGAGCACTGGCTTGGCGAAGTAACTCTTCACAGATATTGGGCGCATGCTCATAATCGAGCAAAATAACATCATGAATCGGCGCTAGCATTGCCTCAAGCGCATG
>DMZE01000185.1:1650-3562 GCA_003492055.1 Cellvibrionales bacterium | reverse complement strand
GCAGGTCCATTCGGGGTTGTCGGCGGCTTCACTTTGGCTGCAATCCCAGCTGTTCTCCTGGTCGTTAATGGCAGGCGGCGCTGTTTGCCCAGCGGTCGCGAACAATAATGAGCAAAGGGCGGGCAGTATGTAATGTGGTGTTAATATTCGTCGCATACAGTTTTGGTCGTTAATTATCAGCCGGTGGTCGATGGGTTGAGTGAATAATGCAACAATAGCTATTACAATCCACAATCCGAATATCCATCGTTTTTCTATTTATACAATCTATCTATCTATTTATTTACAGAATAGACGTGATGATAAAGCATTACGATGCGGTATTCTAAAACCTTGCATGTTCTTATGACCGATATTGGCGAAACAATGTCCCCACTTGATCACCGATTAGCACCTTTACAGCAGTGGACTATTACTGCGCTGCACCATGCTTTGACCCCCGAAGTGGCTGTTCCGGCTAATTATGCCCTCGGTACTTGGGAATCTGTGAGCGGTGATGCCAGCTTCCGGCGCTATTTTCGTACCCATTTTGATGGCCGTAGCTACATTATTATGGATGCGCCGCCAGAAAAGGAGTCGGTAGAGCCATTTGTTGATATTGCTCAGCGATTGCTCAAGGCAGGTCTTCGAGCGCCTATTATTGTGGCTCAGCAACAGGAGCAGGGTTTCTTGCTGCTAGAAGACTTAGGCGATGAGATGCTCAAATCGCTATTAAATAAAGCCAGCGGTCAGCCTTTAATGGATGCCGTATTGCCGGTGTTGGCGACCATGGCTTCGTCTTGCGAAACGGCTGGGCTGCCTGATTATTCATCAGCCAAGTTGCAAGAAGAGCTAGCGTTGTTTCCTGATTGGTATTTGCAGCAGCATCTGGGTCTTAGCATGACGAGTGATGAGGTTGAACAGTGGCAGCAACTGACTCAAATGCTGGTTGATAATGCCTTAGCGCAGCCACAAGTGTTTGTGCATCGTGATTTCCATAGCTGTAATTTACATCAATTACCCGATGGTGATATTGGCGTGATTGATTTTCAGGATGCCGTGTGTGGCCCATTAACATATGACTTAGCTTCTTGGTTATGGGATCGCTATATCACTTGGCCGCGAGCTCAATTAGAAGCTTGGATGCTACAAGCGCATCAGCAGTTAGCGCCACAGGTCGATGAAAAGTGTTGGATTTGCTGGTGTGACTTAATGGGTTTACAGCGAAATTTAAAAATTGTCGGTATCTTTGCGCGCTTGCATTATCGTGATAATAAAGACGGCTATCTTGAAATGACGCCAAGATTTTCTGATTACATTAGCGCGGTGTTGCCGCTTTATCCTGAGCTGGCATCGAGCCGAGTTATGTTGGATAAATGGTTAGCGATGGTGAAAAAATGAAGGCAATGATTTTAGCTGCTGGTCGTGGCGAACGCATGCGGCCATTAACTGACACCACGCCTAAGCCCTTAGTCATGGTCAAGAATAAGCCGTTAATTGTGTATCATATTGAGCGTTTAGTGGCGGCGGGCATTGTTGATATTGTGATTAACCTTGCGCACTTGGGTGAGAAAATTGAATCAGCCTTAGGTGATGGTTCGCAATGGGGTGCAAATATTCTGTATTCACCCGAGCCTGAAGGTGGTTTAGAAACCGCGGGCGGTATTTTACAGGCGCTACCCTTATTGGGTGATGAGCCTTTTATAGTTGTGAATGGTGATGTTTGGACGGATTATGATTTTTCTTTACTAGCATCCTTAAAGCTGGATAAATGTTTAGCGCATTTAGTGTTAGTTGATAATCCTGCGCATCATCCGACGGGCGATTTTTACCTATCATCGCAGGCAAAGGTTAAAGAGCAGGGTGATAGTGACGCCTTAACTTTTTCAGGAGTCTCGATTTTACATCCTGATTTATTTAATGGCGTATCGGC
>DMZE01000185.1:0-1543 GCA_003492055.1 Cellvibrionales bacterium | reverse complement strand
TGAAACTGAAACTGTCTTAGTAACAGAACTCCCTCCCTTCTTTACAGTCTGAACTTCGTTGTTTTTTCTACTTTTTATCGGCTGTTCATTATGGAATTTTCTTTAGCATTTATGCTATTTACCTTATCGATGAGTATCACGCCTGGGCCTAATAATGTGATGCTGATGACCTCTGGTCTTAATTTTGGCGTGAACAAAAGTCTTCCTCATTTATTTGGTGTGTGTCTCGGTTTTCCCTCTATGGTTATATTAGTGGGGTTGGGTCTGGGCGTGGCTTTTGAGCAATACCCTGTTATTCATGATGTGATTAAAGTGCTCGGTATTATTTATTTAATTTATCTTGCTTGGCAAATTGCGCATGTAAAAAAAACGTCTTTAAGTGGCAAGGTGTCAACTCCGTTTACATTTATACAGGCGGCGTTATTTCAATGGGTTAATCCAAAGGCATGGGTAATGGCCAGTACCAGTATTGCTGTCTATACCTCTGTAACAGGGAATATGTTCGAGCAAGTCTTTTTTCTTGCCGTAGTTTTTGTATTTACCGGCCTGTGTTGTTGCAGCTTATGGCTGTTTTTAGGGAATGGTTTAAAGCGACTCCTTAAGTCAGATGCTCATCGAGTATTATTTAATACGGTTATGGCTTCTTTATTGGTCGCTTCGGTGTTTCCAGCTATTTATGAAATGGGTTTAAGATTGTTAAAAATTTAGGGGTTATATGTATATACCAAAGCATTTTGAGATAACAGACGTAGATGAAATTTTTGATTTTATTGCGGAGAATTCATTCGGCAAAATTATCTCTAATGTTGGCGGAAGAGTTTTTTCAAACCATATTCCTTTTTTGATTTCTGAGGATAAGACTAAAATAATTGGACATTTAGCTAAGCAAAATCCACAGCATATCGAGATAGATGGCCAAGAAGTATTGATTACGGTACAAGGTCCACATGATTATATTTCACCTTCATGGTATGTCGGTTCGGGCGTTCCTACATGGAATTATCAAGCGGTGCATATATATGGTCATTGCAAAACCTTTCATGATACTGAAAAGCTAAAATCGGTCGTTGATAGGCTTTCTAATAAGCACGAGTCGGCTTTTCAGGCGCCATGGGTACCGGAATACAATGCTTCTATGCTGAGTGCCATTATTGGTATTGAAATCACCATTAATGAAATTCAGTGTAAGTATAAATTAAGCCAGAACCAATCTTCTCAAAATCAATTACAGGTAATAGAGCAATTGAGAATCGATGGTTCATCTGCGCTAGCTGATGCAATGGAGAGAAACTTTAATTCAATAAGTGATAATCATGAGTAATAAAGGAGAAGTTACGCGTAGAAACGTAGCGTTAGCTGCTGCTAAAGCATTAAGAAATAAAAAAGCACCAACATTAAAACAAAAATTAGAAGTACTTCCTAGAGTTTTGCCTTTCTTAGCAATTATAGTTGGTGTTTTGTATGTGCTTTACGGTGGAGTAGCGACACCTTCAGAAGCTTCCGGTGTTGGGGCTTTTTTAGTTTTTGTCATGATAGCAGTTGT
>DMZE01000216.1:11038-11387 GCA_003492055.1 Cellvibrionales bacterium | reverse complement strand
TTTTTCTAGGCTCGGCATCACGGTTACCTTCAGCATTACCCGTGCGACTCAGTTGCATCGGCTGACCTTTAACGCGTACCTTTTGTAACAGCTGATAAATATCTTTAGGCATGCCTGGCGGTAAGCCTACAATACTATGGTCGCCATTTAATTCAATGCGACCAATATGCTCGCGATCTAATCCAGCTTCATTCGCTAATGCGCCAACAATATCTTTAGCTTGTGCGCCGTGATCACGGCCCGCCTCTATACGGTATTGCTCAAATGGAATGGCGCTTTTGTCACTACGATCGCGACGCGGCGATCTTTCACGACCGCCATCTCTGCCACCTGAATCTCTATCATTAGA
>DMZE01000216.1:6082-11013 GCA_003492055.1 Cellvibrionales bacterium | reverse complement strand
CTGCGCTCGCCGCGGCTATCATCACGATCGCGACGTGGCTTCTTGCTTTCTGGTGGTGGAGCAATTTGTTCGAGCGGAAATTTATCACTTAATAAAGCGGCTGCAACTTGTTCGGCAGGTTGTTCCAGTGCTGCACACAAATCGATAACCATCTTGTGATAGATATCGGGTACTTTGTTGTCAATACGAGCGGCTAAATCTTCAGCGAGTTTAGTTTTACGTTGGTCTGCTAATTGTTGCGCAGTCGGTTTTTCCCACGCTTTTAATTTTTGCTTAGTATCTTTTTCAATAATACCTAACAGGCGACGCTCGCGAGGCTGCACAAATAATAACGCTCTACCTAAGCGGCCCGCACGGCCAGTTCGACCAATACGGTGAACATAGGCTTCACTATCATAAGGAATGTCATAGTTAATAACATGGCTTACGCGTTCAACATCAATACCGCGAGCAGCAACATCAGTTGCCACTAATAAATCCAATGAACCCTTCTTAAGGCGAGCAATGGTTTTTTCACGCATCGGTTGGCTAATGTCGCCATTAATAGCGCCAGCACTGTAGCCACGAGCGCTTAGCTTTTCAGCCACCGTCACTGTCGCTTCGCGGGTGCGCACAAATATAATAATGCCTTCGGTTTCCTGTGTTTCAAGATAGCGAGTCAGTGCATCGAGTTTGTCGCCTTGATTTACAATCACGAATGATTGATCAATGGTATCAACGGTCGCTGTTTTGGCAGCAATCTTTATTAAAACGGGATCTTGCACATGGCGTTTGGCAATTTGACGAATACGGTCTGGCATAGTGGCAGAGAATAAAGCCGTTTGCCGAGTATCAGGTGTTTCCGCAAGAATCGTGTCGACATCATCAATAAAGCCCATGCGTAACATTTCATCGGCTTCATCTAAAACAACGGTTTTTAGTTGGTCGAGCTTTAAACTTTTACGGCGTAAATGGTCAAGTAATCGACCCGGTGTGCCAACAACCACATGTGCGCCGCGACTTAACGAGCGCAATTGGCCGCGCATATCAGCACCGCCGTAAATAGGCAGTACATGAAAGTTTTTCATATAACGTGCATATACTTGAAAGGCTTCAGCTACTTGAATCGCAAGCTCTCGTGTGGGCGCTAAAACTAACGCCTGAGGTGAGGTTTGCTTTAAATCGATGTTAGCCAAAATGGGCAGCGCAAATGCGGCGGTTTTACCTGTACCGGTTTGTGCTTGGCCAATAATATTTTTGCCGTCAAGCACGGTTGGGATGGCTTTAGCTTGAATCGGTGACGGTGTTTCGTAGCCGAGTTGCTTGAGTGATCGCAATAGCGCGTCGGGAAGGCCGAGGTCACTAAAAGTCACTTGCTCTACTTCTGCTTCAGTTTGGGTGGTTTGCTCTGGTTCTTTTTGCATGGGATACGCCTACTTAATTGGGTCGACCAATCGATTGGGATTACCAATTTATTGGATGTGTCTGCTTCTGGGATCTGCCGACAGTGGCTACTGTTGTCCAGATAGTAGGACGACAGCGTCCAAAAAAGAGGATAGCGTAGGTCCAATTACTGAGCAGCCAAAACACGATAATGGAGCTTCGGGAGGCTGTTGAAGTGAGTAGCGGTGTCAAAAGGATGCGCATTGTACAGCTTTTACCATGATTAAATAGGGTTGCTTTTGGTAGAAAATGGCACTATTTAAGCGGTAATAACAGCAATTTTGGCTATTTTGGCGTCAAATATCCCACCATGAGGCGATTGTTAGGCTGAATTGGCTAAGCGAGTTAACGCCCATTGAATGTGTTCATCTACTAATGGCGAGTGCTCCAGCCTGCCGCGAAGTGCTGATATCGCCTGTGGGCTGTTCTCGCCATTGCCAATGCCCACGGCAAGATTGCGCAGCCAGCGGTCATAGCCAATACGGCGAATAGGCGAGCCCTGCGTTTTGCTGTCGAACTCATCTTCTGTCCATAAAAACAAATCAACCATGCTGGCATGGTCTAAACCATGGCGAGGGCTAAAGTCCTTTTCATCGGTGGGTTTGGCAAATTTATTCCACGGACAAATTAATTGGCAGTCATCGCAACCAAATACCCGATTGCCAATGAGGCCACGTAAGGACTCAGGAATGCTGCCTTTAAGCTCAATCGTTAGATAAGAAATGCATTTTCTCGCATCCAACTCGTAAGGACCAATAAAGGCATTAGTGGGACAAATATCGAGGCAGGCGGTGCAGCTGCCACAATGCTTAGTGGTTTGTGGTGTATCTATGGGGAGGGGTAAGTCGGTAAATAGCTCGCCCAGAAAAAACCATGAGCCCATGCTGGAGTTAATAAGCATGGCGTTTTTGCCAATCCAACCAAGGCCGGCTTTTTCGGCAAAGGCCCGCTCTAGCACGGGTGCGCTGTCTACAAAGGGGCGCTGCGAGCGATCTCCAGTATGTGCAATAATCATATCGGAGAGTTGTTTAATGCGTTTGCGAATCAGTTTATGGTAGTCACGACCCAGTGCATAGCGCGATAAATAGGCGGTTCGCGGGTGGTCTAGCAGCTTTACTGTTTCAACATCGGGCGGTAAGTAGTCCATTCGTAGGCTAATAACCCGTAAGGTTTTTTCATGCAGGGCGGTGGGGTCGCGACGCAATGCTTCTCGGTCGGCCATATAGGCCATTTCACCGTGTAGGTTTTTATCTAACCAGCGACGCAGATGCTCGCTGTGCTCACCAGGTTCGGTATCGGTAATGCCAACTTGTTGAAAGCCCAGCTCGCGGCCCCAGCGTTTAATATTGTCAGCCAGTGTGGCGAGCTCATTTTCAGAGAGGGTCGATGCTGAGGCTGCAGAATTAGACTTATCTTTCACACAAATAACTCGTGAGCTGAGTGGTTGTTAATAGCGTTTGGCTCTTATAATAGCTTTTTTATGGCCGCGATGCGCGATGCGATATAATTAATCATTATTTCGATATTGATGTAATGATTTGAGCTGGCCAGGGTTTTGGTCGAGAAACCATTATTTTTATTAGTAAGGCGATGAGAGCGAAAAATGGAACGGGCTAATCACATAAGCTACGCATTAGCAGATGAAGCTGCGACGGTCGCTTTTGGTCGAGAGCTTGCAGCAGCTATCGCTTATGTATTAGATGAGGCAATGCATAAAGCGAGTGGCTCGCAAAATTTATGCGTCTATTTATTAGGTGATTTGGGTGCCGGAAAAACTACCATGAGTCGAGGGATTATTCAGGCGCTGGGACATATTGGCGCTGTAAAAAGTCCTACCTATACACTGGTTGAACCTTATGAAATTGCGGACACCAATGGTAAGCTAAGGCAGGTCTATCATTTTGATCTTTATCGATTGGCAGACCCGGCAGAGTTAGAGTTTTTAGGCTTAGATGATTATTTTACTGGCTCTTCCCTCTGTTTAATTGAATGGCCTGCACGAGGTGGTGATTTTATTCCCGCTGCCGATATTATATTGACCTTGAGTGATAATTTGGGAGGGTTAAATTTAGGCAGACAATTGCATTGCGAGTCCGTCTCTTCCGTGGGTAATCAAGTATTACTGAGTTTACAAACGCATCAACATTCGACGGCCATCGTTAATGATGCAGCCGATTCGCTAAACAATAAACGAGCCCATTAATGGTTATAGCGTTGATGACAAACAATAGCCACCGTCACTTATCTTGGTTGCTAGTATTGCTGACATTATTAGCAGCGCCGCTGGTCACTGCTACCGATATTGATGGTGTTCGTTTATGGCGCGCGCCAGATCATACGCGTGTCGTATTGGATTTATCGGATACAGCCACATTCAATTATTTCACCTTAAATAATCCAGACCGTGTTGTTGTCGATATTCAAGGTGCAAAATTTAAAGCGCAATTAAATGATTTAGATTTTAGTCGAAGCCCAGTTAAAAAAATTCGTGTTGCGAAAAGAAATAAACAAGATTTACGCTTAGTCTTTGATCTGAGTGTGGCAGTAAAACCGAATACCTTTTTGCTTGCTGCTAACCAGCAATATGGCGATCGCTTAGTTATCGATTTATATGACCGCGAAGCAAAACCTACGGTGGTTAAAACGGCCGCCAATAATAATGGTAAGCGCGATATTATTATTGCCATTGATGCCGGTCATGGCGGTGAAGATCCTGGTGCCTTGGGTCCACGTAAGGCGCGAGAGAAAGTGGTTGTTATGTCGATTGCTCGCGAAGTGAAAAGATTACTTGATCAACAACCCGGTTACCGTGGCGAGCTAGTACGTGATGGTGATTACTATGTCGGTTTAAGTAAGCGCCGAGCGATTGCTAGAGAAAAACAGGCCGATCTTTTTATCTCAATACATGCCGATGCCTTTACTGATAAGTCCGTTAGTGGCGGTTCTGTTTATACCTTGTCGCAGCGTGGCGCTTCAAGTGCATCGGCACGATTTTTGGCGGCGTCAGAAAATAGCACCGATTTAATTGGTGGNNAGATTTAAGCATGACGGCGAAATTAGATCACAGTGTTTTGGTCGGCAAAGAGATTTTGCGTGAGATGAAAGGTGTGACCAAGCTGCATAAAAACACCGTTGAGCATGCGGGTTTTGCGGTATTAAAAACGCCGGATATTCCTTCAGTATTGGTTGAAACTGGTTTTATTTCTAATCCGAAAGAAGCGCGACGCTTAACCTCTTCATCGCATCAGAAAAAATTAGCTAAAGCCATTGTGCGTGGCACCGATGCTTTTTTTAATCGTCATGCGGTTGAGGGTACATTGGTTTATTGGTTGAATCATAATGGTCAATCGGTAGTGGCGAAAAGCGGCAGTAAAACTTACAAAATTAAGTCTGGTGATACCTTGTCAGAATTAGCGAGTCGCTATTCAGTATCGCTGGCTGATTTGCGGCGTTATAACCGTCTTTCGGGTGATAGGATTCGTGTGGGTCAGGTGTTGAAAATTCCTCCG
>DMZE01000216.1:0-6013 GCA_003492055.1 Cellvibrionales bacterium | reverse complement strand
AATTGCAGCGGGTGAGGTGGTTGATAGACCTGCATCTGTATTAAAAGAACTTATTGAAAACAGTCTTGATGCTGGGGCGAACCAAATAGATGTCGAAGTAGAAGCTGGCGGCACTAAACGAGTATTGGTTCGCGATAATGGTTCAGGTATTGCGCAAGATGATATGGCGCTCGCCTTAGATTCACATTCAACCAGTAAAATATATGATTTAGATGATCTTGAAGCGGTTTCGACATTGGGTTTTCGTGGCGAAGCCTTGGCCAGTATTAGTTCGGTTTCTCGTTTAACATTAACCGCGAATACCACCGAGCAAGCGGACCAGGGTTGGAAGGCCATGAGTGTCGGGCGTGATATGGAGGTGGAGGTTACGCCTGCGGCGCGCCCAAAAGGCACATCAGTGGACGTCGAAGATTTATTTTTTAATACGCCAGCGAGACGAAAATTTTTACGTAAAGAAAAAACGGAATACAATCATCTCGATGAAGTGTTTCGCCGCAATGCCTTAGTCAGCTTTAATACCGGTTTAAGTCTTACTCATAATGGACGTGCTATTCATTCATTGCGCGCCTGTCATAGTCAGTTAGAAAAAGAGCAGCGCATTGCGAAACTATTAGGTCAGCCGTTTATTGATAGCGCGATTCATTTAGAGTTAGAACATAGTGGTTTTAAATTAGAAGGTTGGGTTGCGCAGCCTACTTTTTCGCGCAGCCAATCGGATATGCAATACTTTTTTGTGAACAATCGCGTTATTAAAGATCGTGTAGTCGCGCATGCAGTGAAGCAAGCTTATCGCGATGTATTATTTCATGGGCGACATCCCGCTTTTGTTTTATATCTGTCGTTAGATCCTTCGCAAGTCGATGTTAATGTGCATCCTTCAAAACATGAGGTGCGCTTTCGCGATAGCCGCCAGGTGCATGATTTTATTTATCGCTCTTTACATAAAGTGTTAGCCGATGTGCGCCCGCAAGATAATATTGGTGAAGGTGGACAGCCAGGTGCTGATCCATCGAGCTTTCAAAACAATTACTCTGCGGGTTCTACTGCAGGCTCATTAGCCGGCGCGCAAGTGACTGAGCAACAAGCCATGGGTTTAGCTGAGCCGCAAACGGCTTATGCGAATGGTCAAAATTGGACAGGGCCACAAGGTGTTGGCGCGCAAGGTGCAGGACAATCTGGTTCAGGATATAACTCACAGGCTTCATCAGGATTCTCTCCTGCTCACCAGCAACTGTATACCACCGCCGGTGATGGCGCAGAGCTGCCGACTGATGATGGTGAAATACCGCCACTGGGTTTTGCTATAGCGCAGTTAAAAGGTATTTATATTCTCGCCGAAAATGAAACCGGATTAATTGTGGTTGATATGCATGCCGCTCATGAACGCATTACTTATGAGCGCATGAAATCTGCGCGTGATGCCGAGGGTATTCAGGCGCAGCCATTATTGGTGCCCGTGAGTTTAGCGCTCAGTGAAAAAGAAGCCGATTGCGCAGAAAATTATGCCAGTGTCTTTTTAGATTTGGGTTTTGAATTGCAGCGTGTTGCTGCCGAGTCAGTGATTATTCGTCAGATTCCGGTGTTTCTTGCATCGGCCGATGCCGAAATGCTGGCCCGTGATGTGATTGCTGATTTATTACAGTACGGTACTAGCGATCGTATTATGAATCATATTGACGATATTCTTTCGACCATGGCTTGTCATGGTTCGGTGCGCGCTAATCGTCGTTTATCGATTCCTGAAATGAATGCCTTGCTGCGTGATATGGAGCGCACCGAGCGCAGCGGTCAATGTAATCATGGCCGACCCACTTGGACAGCCATGAGTTTGGCGGAGTTAGATAAGCTGTTTCTTCGTGGCCGATAAGCGAGTGGATAGTTCAGTAGGTAAGCATTTACCGCCAGCCGTTTTTTTAATGGGACCCACAGCCAGCGGAAAAACGGCCTTAGCCGAACGCTTGGCCGAGCAGTGGCCGTTTGAAGTTATCAGTGTTGATTCGGCATTGGTGTATCGCGATATGAATATTGGTACCGCCAAGCCCGATAATGATTTTTTACAGCGCTTGCCGCATCATCTTATTAATATTCGTAATCCCGATGAATCTTATTCTGCCGCGGAGTTTCGCAGAGATGCGTTGCCGTTAATGCAGGCTATTACCGAGCGCGGGCGTATTCCGCTGTTGGTGGGCGGCACCATGCTCTACTATAAAATACTGTTAGAGGGCATTGCCGACTTGCCGCCAGCCGATGAAGCGATTCGTGCGCAGATTCTTGCCGATGCTGACATTCACGGTTGGCAAGTGATGCACGAGCGTTTGCAAGCTATTGACCCTCAAGCGGCAGCGGCTTTACACCCTAACCATTCGCAGCGCATTCAGCGTGGGCTAGAGGTTTTTTATGCAACGGGTGAAACGCTAAGCAGTCATCAAGCGCGGCAGCCGAAGAATATTTTTCCTTACCGAGTATCACAATTCGCCTTGTGGACAGAAGATCGTGCCGCCTTGCATGCAAGAATTCTTGAGCGCTTTGAGATAATGATGTCGCAAGGATTTATAGAAGAAGTGGCTCAGCTGCGAAGTGATTATGATTTAGATCCCGATATGCCATCTATGCGTGCGGTGGGCTATCGTCAAGTCTGGGATTACCTCGATAATAAGATCGATCGCAGTCAATTATTAGAGCAAGGAACGGCGGCTACTCGTCAGTTAGCCAAGCGGCAGTTAACGTGGTTGCGAAAGTGGCCAAACTTACAGCGATTATGCCCCGATTACGAGCAGCCATTGGCTGGGAGTGATCCGCAATTGAGCGCTGTGAATAAAATTAGTTCAGTGTTACAGGAACTTAGTCTATAAGTGTGGTCGAACCGTGTATAATGCTGTCGTGCATACTTATACGCTTAGTTGTTTCATTGTCTTGATTGTTGTCTATTGATCGATGTCTGTTGATTTTGAATTAAGTGCATTTGTTTTCCTAGATAATCTCTAGCAATCCTTTATTTATTGCAGTGGTCTAGTCGTCTCATTGAGGCGTAAAGTCCTTTGTAATATTCAGATGGTTGTTAGCGTAGCTAGCATAGCTGCTAGCACAGTAGCCGGATCGTTTTGATCCCGACCGATATTGGTCAAGGTGAGCTAGGAATGAACCACACATTTATGGAAGCTTTTCTTCTTTTAACCCATTTGGGAGATCATCATCATGTCTAAAGGGCATAGCCTACAAGACCCTTATCTTAATTTATTGCGCAAAGAGCGCATTCCTGTATCCATTTATTTGGTAAACGGAATTAAATTACAGGGCCAAGTTGAGTCTTTTGACCAATTTGTCATCCTTCTTAAAAATACTGTTAGTCAAATGGTTTACAAACATGCCGTCTCGACCGTTGTGCCGGGCCGAAATGTACGTTTGCCTATGCAGCACCCACCCGAAGATGACGAAGAAGTCCTAGGCAACGAATAATCGTCAATACTTGCTTTGATTATTCTGTGACTCATTTTTCCCGACGTTTAGTCGGGAGAAATTGGTTTCATTCTTCACAATCTCATTGGTTATTGTATCGATGCTATTTAATAGCCATCGTTAAGGGGCGCTCGACTCTTGTTTTTTGATCGCCACGAAGCCGGTGAGCGCGCTTTACTCGTTCATTGTGATTTCTTTTCTGCACCGAATCATTCGGCTGCAGCCTTAAATGCTGAATCCGCCGAAGCGGTTGATGCTTCTGTCGACACTGTTTTCGACAGTGCTATTGTCGACGACGCTAGTATTCCTTCCCCATTGGCAGAGGCTGCCGCCACCAACGTAATACTTGCTGATTCTGTTGATAGTCCAATCGATGTTGAGACTAATATCTACAATGCCGATCACTATGAGCCCTGCGTGAATGAGTTTATTGATTTGGCGCGCTCATCCGGAGTTGAGCCTATTGAATTGGTTACCGCAAAACGTAAAAAGGCGACGCCCAAATTTTTTATTGGTACAGGCAAGGTCGCAGAAATTAAAGCATTGGTTGAGCAATACAAAATTGATGTTGTGATGTTCAATCACTCATTAAGTCCTTCGCAAGAACGCAACTTAGAGCAAGAGCTGTGCTGTAAGGTGTTAGATCGCACCGGCTTAATTTTGGATATCTTTGCTCAGCGTGCTCGCAGTCATGCGGGTAAATTGCAGGTAGAGTTGGCGCAACTCAGGCATATTTCAACTCGACTCGTGCGAGGCTGGACTCACCTTGAGCGTCAAAAAGGCGGTATTGGTTTGCGCGGTCCGGGTGAATCACAATTAGAAACTGATCGACGTTTATTGCGCGAGCGTATTAAATGGATAAGTGGTCGTTTAACGAAAGTAAATTCACAGCGACAGCAAGGTAGACGGGCACGCAAGCGCGCTGAGCTACCTACCATTGCATTGGTCGGTTACACCAATGCGGGTAAATCAACCTTGTTTAATAAAGTGTCGCAAGCCACGGTGTACGCGGCCGACCAGCTCTTTGCTACATTAGATCCTACGCTTAGGTCGGTGAATTTACCTCAAATAGGTAAGGTCATATTGGCCGATACTGTAGGCTTTGTGAGTGATTTGCCACATCAACTAATAGCGGCCTTTAAAGCGACATTAGAAGAAGCGGCCGAGGCTGACTTATTGCTGCATGTCATTGATGCCGCAGCCGAAGATGTAAATGAGAATATACGTGCAGTCGATGAGGTCTTAGTTGAAATTGGCGCCGGTGATCTACCCGTCTTACATGTTATGAACAAGATCGATTGCCTGCCAAATGTGCAGCCGCATACTGACAAGGCCGGCACTGACGATAACGATATGCCTTATCGCGTGTGGTTATCGGCGCAAAGTGGCGCAGGTATTGATGGCTTAGTAGCTGCGTTAGCCGAATTATTGGGTGGGGCGTTTTGGCGCGGCACCCTCTGTTTGCCGGCTTATGAGGCGAAGTTACGTGCACAATTGTATTCAGTGGGGGCGGTAACCCAAGAGGCAATGTCTGAGCAGGGCGAATACCAGCTCGATTTATGCTTTCCTCGTGATGATTTAGCCCGATTAATGGCGTCGGCCAATGTGTCGCTGCCCGAATAGTTTCAAAACAGTAAATAAAGACGGTACTAATTCCGTAAGAGCTGTTCATCATTGCTGATGCTCATCCAAGACGGGGTATTTTTTTGCTACAATCACGCGGCTTTGTAGAGATAATAGCACTAATGCAATTTCTTTATAAAAGTCGAATTTTCGGACGTTGCTCACTATGAACAACTGAATACATCCTTAGAGGGTGTATGTTATTTGTGCATATGCTTAGCGGCGTCTATTAATAGAACATCTATTTAATCTCAGGAGTCAGTAATGGCCTGGAATGAACCGGGAAATAACTCGGATAAAAATGGCGGTCGTAAAGACGGACCTAAAAGTAACGATCCATGGAGCCAGCAAGATCAAGGTCCACCCGATCTTGATGAAGCGCTGAATAAGCTTAAAGCGCAGATCTCCGGTATTTTCGGTGGTTCAGGCGGTGGTCGTCGTTCGGGATCAGGATCAGGAGGCGATATGCCAAAAGGACTTATCAGTTTAGTGGTTATTGTTCTGGCTGTTGTCTGGGGCTTTGCGGGCTTCTATCAGGTCAATGAAAAAGAACGCACCGTTGTTTTACGTCTCGGTCAATTTCATGAAACCGTAGGTCCAGGTCTGCATTGGAATCCATTATTTATAGATCAGCGTTACACCGTGTTAGTGACCCAAGAGCAGGATTATCATGCTCGCGGTTTAATGCTCACTAAAGATGAGAATATTGTAGAAGTGCCTATTTCGGTCCAATACACTATTCCTGAGCCAAAGAAATTTATCCTTAACGTTCGTGACCCTATCACTAGCTTGCATCATGCAACTGACAGTGCCATTCGTCACGTTGTGGGTAGCACCGTTTCAAGTGATGTACTTTCTGAAGGTCGTCAGGCTATGGCGCAAGAAACTAAAGAGCGCTTACAACGATATTTAGACAGTTATGAAACCGGTATTG
>DMZE01000096.1 GCA_003492055.1 Cellvibrionales bacterium | reverse complement strand
TAGATCGCGAGCATATTGGTCGCATTGAATTAAATGGCGACCATAGTATTGTAGGCTTACCGCCGGGCATGCCTAAAGATATTTATCAGCTGTTACAAAAGGTACGCGTTAAAGGTCAGCCGATGCAACTGAGTCGCACGGGTAATGCTGAAGGTAACCGTGATGCCGAGCCTAGAAAAAAACCTAGACATAAAAAATCTGATTTTGATGGCGATAAGCGCAAAGCAAAAAAACCGGCTAGACGAAAGCCAGCAACTGAAGGCTAAGGAGATAATATAGCATGCTTAAGAGTAATGAATATTTTGATGGCAAGGTAAAATCGATTGGCTTTCAAAGCGCAACCCTACCGGCTTCGGTAGGCGTTATGGCCGTTGGCGAATACCAATTCGATACTAGCCAATTTGAAACAATGACTGTCGTTAGTGGCGCACTCACGGTTAAATTACCAAACAGTGAAAGCTGGAATACCTACAATGCCGGTGATGTATTTACTGTGGATGCGAACGAAGTGTTTGATCTTAAAGTTGAAGTCGCCACCGCTTACTTGTGTACCTACGGAAATTAAGAGCGCTTAAATATCTAAACATTTTTAAAAATAGCGTACTAAAGAAAAGCACTTTTATTGTTTTAACGATTTTTCAACTAAACAGTAAAACAGTAAAAGTGCTAGCGCCGTAAAGGCTGCTGAATATCATCCGCCGATGTAAATAATGATTTTTCTTTGACCAGCGGTGAAGTCGTCGATAAATCAGCTTTGCAAAGCGCAGCACTGTCACTGCCTCTCTCCGGCAGTTCTCGCTTATAACACTCAACGCTTTTCTTGTAATCACCTTGGCTTGCATAAATGCCCGCCAGCTCAGAAAATATACCCGCAACCAACTCTAGATCTAAACTCCCTTCCAAGTACTGCCGTGCTTTTTTATCTAAACCATGATTCAAACAAATTCTTGCCAACGTCAATCTTAATGTCGCGCTTTCCGAGTGCGACTTTAATAGTTGTTCTGCGAAAGCCAACTGCTTAGCAAGTGGCTCGGCAACCGCCAAACCATAAAGTTTTACTAACGGCTCATTATATTCACGCTGCAACTGGCTACGCAATAAACGCTCCGCCTGCTCATATTGCTTACCGACAATTAACTGCTCAGCATAACAAGCAACTAACAGCGCATCTTGTTTAACGCTACTCGGCAAACTTTTCCAACAGCTAAGCAAGCCATTAATATTATGGCTTGCGACTGCACGCATTAATTTAGCGCTACACGCCTCTCTTTCTAAGTTCTTCACGTCAATAGCTGATAAAGCATTATATTTTTTTAACGACGGCAGCAAGTTTAATAAGCTATCCCAATCATTTAATTGCCGATAGACTTTCATTAATGCCGCAAGCACCACAGGGTGATGACTGGCTATTTTTTTAGCGCGCAACAATGTGGCCAGTGCTTGCTCATACTGACCGTTTTGAATTTGCAACTCTGCCTGCGTCAGGCTAATAGCAACATCAGCACCTTGCGTAGAAAGCTCGGCCTTTTTTAAAAAATTATCCACCGCCTTTGCATCACCTACAGCGGAGCTAGCACGTGCTGCAAATAAATAATTGATCAACGGCGTAGAAGAATTATCGGCAGACTTAGCTAATGTTTTTCTCGCCACATCCCAGCGCCCTTCAACAAAAGCAATGAGTCCTTGCGTGGTTCTATTCAAACCTCGCTGACGTCGGTGGTTTTTCGCCCAGGCCAACACCCCGCGTCGCGTACTAAAGAGCATTCGTAAAATCACGACTAAAAAGTAAAGCACCACAAAGGCTAAAACATTAATAGCAGCGGCAACAATAAATGCCATTTCAATAGTCGTATCGCCGACGACAATGAGCACATAGCCACTGCCATTTTCGAGCATTGAAAATAGTACTGCAGATATCGCCAATACAATTAATACAAAAACAAATAGCCGTCTCATAAAGCGGCCTCTTTATTGATTGAAGGCAATTCAGAATCTATTTTTATATCTTCTATATGAGTGTCAAGCTCTGCATCTGGTTTTGTTTTTAATTTTTCTATCTGGCGCTGCTCAGAAAAGAATTGTTTTACCGCCAACAAAGCGCCAGCAATGTCGGGAAGCTCAATATTCACTTTGATGGTTTGCAGCTGCTGTATATCGGCAATAACTGATTGAATGGCATCAGTGTCACTCGCAAAATAATCTTGCAGCCAACGCTCAGCACGATAAAGACTATCACTATAGACGGCTTGGCGACCATCCAATAAAGCCAGCTGCGATTGATTAATCATTAACTGTAAATTGCCACGCAAATAATATTGCTGGTCTGGCGGCAATAGCGGCTTAATATCTGAGTCGCGTTGATTAATGACCACCAAGCCTTTTAACTCTTGCCAAGTGGCGTTGCCAATAGCATTAATACTTTGCTGCCATGAAGAAAGTACTGAATCATCCACATTGTCTATTTCGACTTTAGCTGTCGTATCAAATGTGGGCATAACAATTAACGGCAACTTATCTAATTGCTGCGTTAATGCTGACAAGCGTAAAAATACGCCATCCAAATCTTGCTGCCCCACTAACAACAATGCCGCACGATCTTCAGCAATGGCTTTTCGAATATCAAAAAATCGCGGATCAGCAAGCGTCAATAATATTTGATCGGCCGTCGCTAATAAATTTAATGCTGTTGTACTGTCTTTCGATATTAAAATTCTTTGATTGGCTAAACGTAATAAATACTCAACTTCAGCCAAGCGCCAATCATCAGTGGTCGTCGATGTTAATGAGCGTAAGCGCCGACCTTGAGAATCAATAATAAGATTCGCATCATCTATCGCCGACAATAACTCCTCACGCTGCTGGTTTTGCTGTGTTAACGCCAATTCTGTTTCATTTTGCGAGCGCCGCAGTGACTGCTGAAGTTTTTGAGTTTGTTGATAATATTGCTTTGAATCTGCGGACAATGACTGCAGCTGTTCTGCTTGCTGAAAGGATATCCAAGCGATATATGCCGTAGCAGCAACAGCAAGCAAAGCAAGTATAAATGCAACCGCAGTAAGTGCAGCTCCTTTTTTATTAGCAGACGACCCTGAGGTTGCAAGCTTTTTTTCATCTTGAATAATTATCGCATCCTCAACCACGCCACTCTCTAAATGGCTCTTATTTACCGCAGCGCTTTTATCTTCCGCAGCGCTCTTTTTATTCACAGAAGCATCTTGAGTATGATTACTGTCTTTATTAGTCATATACGTTTCCGACTGTCACTTTAATTTACTTTTAATGGCAAGGCTGCTTTTTAAAGACCGGCTTTATTTCAACAGCTGCTGATTAATTACTTGCAGAAAACCTTCTGCACTCGCATTCACTGCGATCAATATATTTTTAAATCCATTGCGCTCAGCTAAATCTTTTATACGCTCTGACGGCACAATTACCGGTAAGCCTTCCACCCTGGTTTGCAGTCCGTCACGTTCAACGTGACGATTAAAATTTTCTAATGTTTCGCCACTCGCAAATAAAATTGCTGTTAAATTCTGACCTAAAGCTTGTTCAAATTGCTCACGACTGTATTCAGGATGCTGCCGCTGATACATTTCACAATAATTAACACTGGCGCCTCGCGATGTTAAATTATCGGCGAGTAACTCACGACCACCCTCACCACGAAAAATAGTTATACGCTTTTCACTCACATCAAGCTGACTCAATTCTGCCAGCAATTTCTCGCTGCTATAAGCCGACAAGGCGGCTGATGGGGGTTTTTCGGCCTGATTATGGCTTTCGTTATTTTCATTAACATTTACATCAACATCAACATCCATTGCATGCTTTAACAACCAACCTACATCTTGAATCGCTTTTGCCGTTGCACCACCAATGGGAATACAGGGCAATGACGAAGGCCATATTAGATTGTGCTTCGCTAAAAACTCAGCGGTATATTTAACGGCATTACTGCTAATAAAAATAACAAAATCTTGCTGACTCAATGGCAGCCATTGTTTTTTTATCGCTTCAATTTTCGCCGTGTCAGTAACGGCCTTTAAATGCAATAGTGGCAAACAACTTGTCTTAATCCCTGCGTCAGTAAGCACATCGACTAAACGATCGGACTGTCCGGCAGGACGCGTCACTAATACACGCATTTTAAAATTACTGATTGTCATAAGCCTGATCAAGTAAAACGCGCGCACCACGTGCCAATAAACGGTCCGCTATGGTCTCACCTAATTGTTCAGCTTGTGCGATACACTGAGCATCATTATGGCTACTAACATCGAAGGTTATTTGATGTTGCTCAATTAATAATTCAGAGCCATCAATTGCGCCTACTCGACCTTCTAGCCTAATGGAATTATCGGCGCCTAATTCTGCGAAGCCTGCAATCGGTACCTGACAGCCGCCTTGTAATCGATAATTCATCGCTCGCTCGGCCAATACACATAGCGCGCTATCAAAATGATGCAGCGGTTGCAGCAAAGCCTGTGTCGCCGCATCGTTACTGCGTAACTCAATAGATAATGCACCTTGGGCAACAGCTGGTAATAAATGTTGCGGTTTAATTGCATAGCTAATTCTATCGGCAAAGCCTAATCGCCGTAATCCTGCCGCAGCCAGAATAATCGCATCGTATTTTCCTTCGTCTAGCTTGGCTAAGCGTGTATTCACATTACCGCGTAATGACTCGCATTTTATGTCGGGTCGTAACTGCTGCAGCTGGCATTGTCTTCTTAAACTTGAGGTACCAACAATGGCACCTATGGGTAAATCATCTAATGATGTGATGTTAGGGGCACTGCCATCTGGCGCCAAAGGCAACACTAAGGCATCGAGTGGATCTTCACGCTCGCAAATCACCCCCAAGGTTAGCCCTTCGGGTAAGGCCATAGGGACATCTTTTGTGGAGTGCACGGCAATATCTGCGCGGCCATCCAATAAGGCGGCTTCTAACTCTTTTACAAACAAGCCTTTACCACCCACTTTTGCTAATGGCGCATCCAATATTTTATCGCCCAGTGTCGACATAGGTAATAACTCAACGGCTATATGTGGATGCAATTGCAATAAGGCATTACGAATGGTTTCAGCCTGCCATAAGGCCAATGGGCTTTTTCGCGTGGCAATGGTAATGGTGGGGGTTGAACTATCAGTCATGGCGTATCCAATGTAAGCGGCTTATCGATACCATAAAAAATGGCAAGCCAAACAACGGCCTATACAAGTGGCCATCTATTAATTAACACTATGATAAGCAAAACCTTAGGAAATGTCGTTTTTAAAACGGTAAGAAAGGAACACTCTCGCTGATGCAGTAGACCTCTGATCAGCTTTTTACGAATGCTGACGACTATTCTGTTATGCCGTTAAATCCCTATTACTTGTATTTATCTATATTTATTTACTCATTACAGCGCTTTAAGCAGGCGTCTTATTTCAGGCAGATGGCGACGACTCACAACCGGTGTAATATCACTGCCCTCTAGCCGTATCACCGACTGACCATTCTCATCTTCACATTTTTCTAAACCACGAATATAGCGGATGGCAACTAGCGCATTGCGATGCACACGATGAAATTGCTTAGGAAAGCGGCCTTCTAGCTCTTTTAAACTCAGGTCTAAAAGCACCTCTCTACTAGGTGTGTAAGCACTCACGTACTTCTTATCAGCTATTAATGCTCGTATTTCACTGACGGCAAGCAGCTCGTGACCACTTCTAGTGCGCACTGACAAACATTTCTCCGATAACCGCTGCCCTACAGGCTCAGGGACTAAATTCGCTAACTGCGAGCGGTTAACCGATTGCGCCTTGGCCAAATTGTCGACCAACTGTAAGCGCGATACTGGCTTTAATAAGTAACCGACTGCCTGAGCATCAAAGGCGGCTAAAGCATGCTCATCATAAGCCGTACAAAAAATAACCGCCGGCGGCTGATCTTGCTCACTCAATTGCGCTGCTGCCGCCAAGCCGTCCATTTCTGGCATACGTATATCCAGCAATACAATATCGGGGTTTAAGCGCTTATTTGCCGACATCGCTTGCTGTCCATTTTCAGCCTCAGCAATCACTTGGTAATCGTCTAGCGCATCCACCATCGCTTTTAAGCGCATACGAGCCGGTTGCTCATCATCAACAATCAATACTGTTTTTAGCACTGAGTCTCGTATCGACGGCGCAGGTTTTGAGGCATCGGATACTAGAGTTTCCTGTGTTAAAGCATCATAAATTAACGGGGCTGGCTTGCTCATCATCGTTCTCCATTGACTGTGCTCGCTCTTGCTGGCAAGTTTATGGGTAGAATTAATGTTGCTGTAAAGGTATGTAAGGACTCACTTAAGCGTAACGTTGCTGTA
>DMZE01000085.1 GCA_003492055.1 Cellvibrionales bacterium | reverse complement strand
GTCGGCCGGCCACCAGGCTTCGATATTGCCAAAGTCCATCAGTAGCTGCCAGATGGTTTCGATTGGCGAACTGATATCGTGATGAGAGTGCAGTTGAATCATGTTTGGAGGCTCGCTATTTAGTGTTTTTTTATAATTTTTAGAACTGCTGCCTGAATATAAATAAAACCCATCTAATAACAACACCACAAAATACTTAAACACTAAGCTCTTAGCTCTTAGCTCTTAGCGAAGAAAATTAAACAACGACAAATTCGCCACTTTAACAAAACTCTGCTGCGCCGCCTCCAGAATAAAACTCTGAAACGACAATCGACTAATCGCCTCGGCATCATCCAGCCCCTGTAACTCATCCAGCACGCCCGTACTAATCAAATCCAAACTCTGCTGACTACTACGAGCCGACTCTAATGTATTTAACCGCGCACCAATCCGTCCACGCCCAGACAAAAGACTCTCTTGAATATTACTCAGATTATCCAAGGCATCACCAATAAAGGCACTGCGCTCAACCGGATCAGCAAAACTCGCCATGCTCGCACTTATACGCTGCACAGTATTGAGCATATTTTCTTTATTCGTCGATTGAATAACAAAAGAATCGGTTGGATTAGGAATGTCACTCAATGTCACCTCAACACCATTAATCAAAATTGGCGTCGCCAGATCATAAGGCTCATTAGTACTTATTAACTGACCATCCGATAAACGCTGCACCGAATAATTAGGCCCTACCGGCGACACATTGGTTGTATCGTTAAAAATAATCGCATAATCTTCAGGAAATACCGCATCAAAGGCCGCTTGATCAACCACTAAACCTCGACCCACTTGAACATCTGAACTATTCGTTACACTAGCCGCAACCGATACATTATTATTGACCGTGGCAATATCCGCAAACAGCGCTTTACCGTTTTCACTGCTGGCCATCTTCAGACCATTAGCAATTGTTTCATAACGCACACCTTCATCACCTTCAAAAGCGAAGTTATCACCTACCGATGAAAAAGCAGGCGTATTGGTTTTAAAACCTGAAAATATATAACTGCCGGTTTCATCACGCGCATTGGTCAAATCAACTAATTCTTCAAGTCGCTGATTAATCTCAACAGTAATTTGCTGGCGATCTTGATTGGTTAAAGCACCACTACCTGCCTGTATAACCAGCTCACGTACACGATCAATCACGTTTTCAACATTCGCAATTTGTGTCTCTGCTCGCTGCAAGCGACCTTCGACATTATTCATATTGCTCTGGTATTGCTTGCTCATGCTTAATTCAGATTCTAGCGCCATAATACGCGTCGATGCGACAGGATCATCCGATGGACTTAGCACGCGCTTACCCGAAGCAATTTGCTCTTGTGTACGAGCAACTTCGGCCGAAGCATTAGTAATGCCTCGCAATCCTGTCGTATAAATTTGTGATGATGATAAACGCATAAAACCCACTATTTAAGTGCTTATTAATTCAGTAATCGACAGGCTAACGAAAAGCCCCTAATAAGGTATCAAAAATCTCTCTTGCTACAGTTATGATTTGCGCCGAAGCCGTATAAGATTGCTGAAATTGAATCAAGCGCGCAGCTTCTTCATCCAAATTCACACCGGCCACAGAATCTCGTCTTGCCGTGGTTTGGAATAATAGCGACTGTACCGCTTCTCGATCAATATTTGCAGCACCGGTTTGTGAGCCAACCTGGGCAACTAACTGACTATACCCCTGCGCAATACTCAGTGTGCCATTATCGAGAATATCGGCCGTTTGCAGACCGGCTAAAGCTAAGGCGTTACGATTATCGCCCGCGCCTGAATCGTTAAAACCAATCGAGAAAGTATCTCCCACATTTGGCGAACCAGCAAGACTCACTTGATAACCTAAATATACAGGTAATGGCTGCGGGGTTGGGTTAGTAAATAAACCACCCGATGTACTGATAGACGATCCCGCATCAGTAATGATATCTATGGTGCCGCCGACAACAGCTTCTTGATTATTAAAAACTAAAATATTCGTTGCCGCACCATTAATATTAACGATTTCGAGGCGATCATTGGGATCACTACCAAACTCTTCAAAGCGTAAGTCTGCACCGCTGACTGAGCGCACGGTTAATAAGGTGCCGTCACTACTCGCGCTAGTGCCACTACCCGCAAAAACTTGATTGATTCGCTCAGCAAGAAAATCACTCGTCAGAGGGTTAGGCACCGCGCCTAATGCCGGATCAGTTAATGTCACGCCATTAAAACGGATGCGCAGTAATCCCGTATCTCCGTCATCGACAATATTCACCGTGGCCGAAGTGTTAGCCGTTGCTGTTACACCATTCAAAGTGTTAATACGCGCTGCAGCCGTGGCAGCCGACTCACCGGCTAACAAATTCACTGAGGTGACACTGGTAGATCCCGTAGCCGCATTAACCGTGTTAACGGTAATAGTCTCAGAGGTTATTAGTGGGTTAGGATCAGGATAACCATTGCTGACACCACTGCCAATAATACCTATCTGTGCAGAAAAAACATGCGCTGCCGATGTCGATATATAGGTAGCACTTAAATCTTGTGGTAATAAATTATTACTTTGATTAGGCGCAAAGGTTTGATTACGTAAAGGCGGACTTAAATTCTGTGGGTTAAGCGGATCAGTATTATCCAACACATCGTAAGTTGAGGCGCTAGTAAAACGAATCAGTAAAGGTGGTGATAATTGCCCCGCTGTCGCAAAAGCCGGTAAGCTTTGTGAATCAATATCACCGACACGAATAATTCCGCCCTGCGAAATAACCCCTGTACCGGAATTCCCTAAACTGGCACCGGCAATAATTGGTGAGCCTAACGCCAATGATGCCGTGTCCTGAATATTCAAAGCCATACTTTCAGCCGCAGACAGTGTTGGGCTAATCAAAAAACTATCGCTATTTTGAAAGCTCCCTGAGCTTAAGTTAATAGAAAAACCTTGATCAGTGACTATTGTCTGCGGAAAACTGCTCGACAACATACCACTTGAGACAATGGCTTGATCACTGGCTCGCACCAAAGTGTAATTCAATGTGCCAGAGCCACCTAAATTCAATCGATAGTCACTGCCTGTTAGTTGTGACACATTATCAATGGATACCGATGCATCACGATCATTCGGAAAGCCATTATTACTGGAGGCTTTAATCCGCTCTCGCATTAAAGCATCGGTATTAATGGGTGTAAAAAAATCGATACCTTGATTACTGTTTAAATCAATACCCGCGCGATGCTGAGCATTAAACATATCGGTAACTGCAATCGCTAATACGCCGACATTACCTTGAACCTTATCCAAAATATCATCACGGTAACGTAACAAACCTCCTAAGTTACCGCCAGAAAAGCTATCGGTGACCATTTGCAA
>DMZE01000025.1 GCA_003492055.1 Cellvibrionales bacterium | reverse complement strand
GTAACTTTGAAGCGATTCTCGATATGATGGCCGATGGCCGTATTGATATGAAGCCTCTAATTAGTCACCGATATAAATTGGACGATGCTTGTGACGCTTATGAGCTTATTAGTAGTGGCAATCCTTTAGGGGTATTGCTCGAATATGATGTGGCTGAGCAGGCGGCTACACAGCAGGTCGTTGAATTAAATCCTTCGGCTAATTTACCGGCTTCTGGTGCGCGGCCAGCAAGCATTGGTTTTATTGGCGCTGGCAATTATGCGTCTAGCGTCTTGGTACCTGCATTTGCAGCAACGGGTGCGCGTTTAAAATCGATTGCATCGGCAACCGGTGTTAGCAGTGTGCATGTAGGTAAAAAGAACGGTATTGAAGAAGCGACAACCGATACTAATGGTTTAATTAGCGATCCCGATGTTGATGCCCTAGTTATTTCCACTAGACACAATAGTCATGCTAAGCAGGTTTGTGCTGGGCTTAAAGAGAGCAAGCATATATTTGTTGAAAAGCCTTTAGTGTTAACTAGAGATGAATTGTCTGAAGTTACCGAGGTTTATAACGGTTTAGAGAAAAAGCCTTTATTGATGGTGGGCTTTAATCGACGTTATGCGCCGCATGTCATTAAAATAAAACAATTACTCAGCAGTAAGTCTTCACCTATTAGTATGGTAATGACGGTTAATGCGGGTTTTATTCCTGCCGATCATTGGGTTCATGATCCTGCTTCAGGTGGTGGTAGAATTATTGGTGAAGCCTGTCATTTTGTCGATTTATTGAGATTCTTAGCCGACGCATCTATAGAGAGTGTTAATGCTGTAGCAATGGACAGTCAATGTAATGATTCAGTGTCGATACAGTTGCGCTTTAAAAATGGCTCAATCGGCGTAGTGAATTATCTTGCTAATGGCAGTAAGTCTTTAGCTAAAGAGCGCTTAGAAGTATTTTGTAACGGTGCAGTATTACAGTTGGATAACTTCCGTGCTTTGCGTGGCTATGGTTGGTCTGGATTTAAATCAGATAAATTGTGGAGACAAGATAAAGGGCAAAAAACGTGTACTAAAGCGTTTGTAGATGCCATTGCTTCTGGTGATGATAGTCAGCTAATTTCTTTTTCGGAGCTATCCGAAGTGACATTGGCTTGCTTAGATATTATGGACCAAATTGGATAGCCATAAAATATCTACCAACCATTTCGGGAGCTAATTGCGGATGATTAAGAAAGCCTTTAGGCTACTTAATACACTTAAATATCTAAAGCCAAAACAATTGGCTTTTTTTATTATTCGTCGAAAATTTTCCGCTAAGACAATTTCTGTCACTCAGCATTCTTCGATGAATAGTGCTCTCGTATTATCTCCTCCTATTGCCGTTAACAATAGGCTTTTACCATCGGGCCATATCGAATTCCTTAATCATCAGCGAGAGTTTGATCTTGATAATATCGAATGGTGTCCGCAAGAGGTCAGCAGACTCTGGCGTTATAATCTTCACTATTTTGATTATTTGCGTGACGCCTCTTTTAACGCAGAAAAAAAACAAGCCATTCTTAATAGCTGGGTTAGTCTGAATCCGCAAAACAGTCAGCCTGGTTGGGAGCCTTTTACTTGCAGTCTACGAATCGTAAATTGGATTTTCTATTTAAATAAAAATACATCATTAGCGTCGAAGCCAATTATTGATAGTTTATATTTGCAGGCGTTATGGTTAGAAAAGAATGATGAGAAGCATATTTTAGCTAATCATTATTTTGAGAACATAAAGGCATTATTGTTTGCAGGTTGCTTTTTTCAAAATATAAATAGTACTGATAAAAACGCAGTTAGATGGTTAAGGTTTGCTAAGCAAGAAATTATTCAGCAACTCAATGAGCAGACATTACAAGATGGTGGCCATTACGAGCGTTCGCCGCAATATCACTGCTTAATGTTAGAGAATTATCTCGATATTTATAATTTGGCTCATAATAATTCAAGCTTGTTCGATGATAATTTTATTCAACAGTTAAAACAGTTTTCTATATCCGGTTTAGACTTTATTAATGAGATCGTTTTTCCTCATAAAAGTATTCCCTTATTTAATGATTCTGCCTTTGATATAGCTCCATCGGTAGTGTCGCTTAATCAATATGCTAACGATTTATTTAATTATCAATACTCTTCTGATCATCAAGTACATTTAATCGAAAAGCATAACAGTGGCTTATATGGGTTGCGAACCGGTAACGATATGCTGCTTATGGATTGTGGGGATATAGGGCCTTCTTATCAGCCAGGCCATACACATTGTGATTTTTTAAGTTATGAATTTATGCTAGGTGGCAAGCGTCTAGTGGTTGATACGGGTGTTTTCGAATATGAGCCAGGACAGCTTCGCCATCATGTTCGTTCTACGCGTGCGCATAATACTGTTTCGATTGATGGTGATGAGCAATCTGAAATATGGGGTGAATTTCGTGTCGCCCGCAGAGCTAAGAAGCATTATGGTCAGGTAAGTGCTGAAGGCGATGATACAAAAATAAGTGGTGCTTTTAGCGGATTTTATGGTAAAGCATGGGGTTGGAAGCCTCGCTTTAAGCATCAACGGGATATCAATGTAAAGTTAGTTAAAGATGCTGTCGAAAGCATTGAAGTCATTGATACACTGACTGGAAAGGGAGAGCATGATGCTGAGAGTTATGCCGAGAGCTATATTCATATTCATCCTGACTTTGTACTCGAAGCTATAGACGAAAAAAACATAAAAATATTATTCAATGATGCCGTTTTTGCCACATTAGAAATTAATTCTGATTGCCAGTATCGTATTGAAGAGACGATTTACTGTCCAGAATTTGGTGCTAAACACGACATTGATTGCATTGTTATTTATCGGCAAGGTTTAATGCCGCTCAACTTAGGTTATCGCATTCAGCGTTTTATATAATGAAAATTCTTTTTTTATCCCATTACTTTCCTCCCGAGGTTAATGCTCCCGCGACTCGAACTTATGAGCACTGCAAACGTTGGGTAGAGCAAGGCCATGAAGTAACAGTGATTAGCTGTGTTCCACATCATCCTATGGGTAAGGCTTACCCTGGGTATAATAATCGCTGGTGGTTTGAAGAAAATACCGATGGCATTCGCGCGATTAAAATAAAAACTTATATCACAGCTAATGAAGGCTTTTTGAAGCGCACACTCAATTACGTTATCTATATGGTAATGGCTATTTTGATAGCGCCATTCTTACCCAAGACGGATGTAGTTATTTCGACGTCACCACAATTCTTTAATGGCTTGGCTGGTTACTTTGTTTCACGTATAAAGCGAGCGCCTTGGTTATTAGAAATTCGCGATTTATGGCCGGAATCAATTTTAGCGGTAGGCGCTATTAAAAATAAATCGCTAATTGCTCTCTTAGAGGGTTTAGAGCGGTTTCTGTATCGAAAAGCAGATCATATTGTTCCTGTTACTCAGGCTTTTAAGCTTCATATAGAAAAAAATGGTGCACAAGCTTCAGATATAACTGTGATTAGAAATGGCGTTAACCTTGATCTTTTTGAAAAAACTAAGCGTAATAATCAGCTCGTGAAAGATTGGGGTTTAGAAAATAAATTTGTTGCGGCT
>DMZE01000286.1:2779-8036 GCA_003492055.1 Cellvibrionales bacterium | reverse complement strand
GATCAGGACTCTGGCTGTCGGGCCGCTCCCGACGGTCTTGACCTGAAAACTCAAAAACCACTCACTCCTCCAAATCCAATTAACGCTCGCATAAATCCATAAGCCCAAATAACCAATCCCAATTGCAATAATCGCCATATCTGGCATTATCCCCCTCACATTAAAATCTCCACCCATCCATCGGCTAATACCGTACCAACTAAGGCGCAAACCATTGTCATCGGACACTCAAAAAGCCACCGCCAGCGATACAGATAATTCCGACTCTGCACCTGCAGCGCTAAGACGAATCGCCATTGGCGTCGAATACAACGGCGCAGCCTTCCATGGCTGGCAACGACAAACCAAGCCCCCAGTAGCCACCATTCAAATGGCCGTAGAAGATGCACTATGCAAAGTCGCCGACCAAAAAATAACCCTTATTTGCGCAGGACGAACCGATGCCGGTGTCCATGCAACAGGGCAGGTGGCGCATTTTGAGGTGAGCAACCCTCGCGAGTTAAAAGCTTGGACCATGGGGGTGAATAGCTTGCTTCCTAGTGCCATAAGAGTGGTTTGGGCAAAAGAGGTCGACACTGATTTCCATGCTCGATTCTCAGCAAGCGCTCGCCGTTATCAATATTGGATCCACAACGCAGCTGTTAGGCCCGGTATTTTCAGTAGCTTGATGACCCATTGCTCTAAACCACTGAATGAATCATTAATGCATCAGGCAGCGCAGGCCTTAGTCGGCGAGCAGGATTTCACCTCTTTTAGGGCTATTGCCTGTGAAAGTAAAACGGCTATGCGTAATGTGCATGCGGTCAGCGTTAAGCGCCACGGCGAGCGGATATGCATTGAAATTGAGGCGAATGCCTTTTTATTGCATATGGTGCGCAATATCGCCGGCACCTTGATGGCGGTAGGGACTGAAAAGCAGCCAGTGAACTGGGTTAAGACGCTGTTGGTAGCAAAAAATAGGGCGCTAGCCGCAGCTACCGCTAAGCCCGATGGCCTGTATTTGATGGCGGTGACCTATCCGGCTAAATATGACTTGCCCGAGGCTGAACGATCGCTTTTTTAAGGCTTGAGTGTTTATCTCTTCAGTGAATATAAGTTTTTATCCTATCTTTGATTCAAGTTGTGTTTTTATTGCACACGTTATAAGTGCCCTTTTAGATCACCTCAAAATAAGCTTAATTGGCCTTGGAATGCACTTTAAGTTGGTATTTCTGGGCTCATAAACCGGCGACAAGTAGGGGCCTATTTGCTAAGCTAACGACTTAATTAAAATGCAGTACAAATAACCGATTTACTGGCCATGCCAGTGGCCAAGTTAACGAGTCGTGCAATGAGTAGCCTAACTTCCGAATCTAGCCAACGTCCGACTAGAACACGGGTAAAAATATGCGGTATCACTCGCGAGCAAGACGCTGTAGAAGCTGCTCATGCGGGTGCCGATGCGCTGGGCTTTGTGTTTTATCCACCCAGCCCGCGCGCCGTCAGTGCTGAACGTGCCGCTGAGTTGTGTCAGTTGTTACCGCCGTTTATTGAGCGAGTAGGGCTGTTTGTGAATGCCTCAGCCAGTGAGGTGCAAGCCGTCCTCGATATTGTGCCGTTATCATTGATTCAGTTTCACGGTGATGAGAGTCCGGATTTTTGTCAGCAGTTTGCTACACCCTATATCAAGGCAATCAGAATTAGTGCTGATAATGCTGAGCAGGCTTTGCAGCAGATAGAAGCGCATAGTATGGCGCAGGGCTTTTTATTGGACGCTTATGAAAAGGGCGTTCCTGGCGGTACCGGAAAGACCTTTGACTGGTCAAAAATTCCCGCCGAACTTGATCAACCTTTAGTGTTAGCCGGTGGCCTTGATGCCGATAACGTTGCGCAGGCCATGGCTGAAGTTGCGCCTTATGCGGTTGATGTGAGCAGCGGTGTGGAAGTGTCACCCGGCGTTAAAGATCTTGCAAAAATTAATCAGTTTATGCAGTCGGTTATGCAAAATGATGCACCGATTGACGCACCGATTAATGAGTTGGTCGATAAGTAATAAATCGACAAGTAAATGAATCGATTGATAAAAAGAATTACCGTTAGCTTTATTTAATTTTTATTTGAGTTGTTAGAGTATTTGTTATGCAAACACCTTTTAGTCTTGATCCTAAAAAAATTGATTATGCAGCCATGCCCGATGAACGCGGCCATTTTGGTCCCTACGGCGGTCGCTTTGTGTCTGAAACTTTAATCGCAGCGTTAGATGAGCTGCAGGAAGCGTATCTTTCATTAAAAGATACCGCGGCTTTTCAGGCAGAATTCGATAGAGACTTAGCACACTATGTCGGTCGCCCATCGCCTATTTATCATGCCGAGCGTTGGAGTAAGCAAATTGGTGGTGCGCAAATTTTTCTTAAGCGTGAAGATTTAAATCATACTGGCGCGCATAAAGTGAATAACACGATTGGACAAGCCCTGCTAGCCAAGCATATGGGTAAGCCAAGAGTGATTGCTGAAACAGGCGCAGGGCAGCACGGTGTTGCTACAGCAACGGTAGCCGCTCGCTTTGGTATGGAATGCCAAGTATTTATGGGCGCAGAAGATGTTAAGCGTCAGTCATTAAATGTTTATCGCATGAAGTTGTTAGGTGCTGAAGTTATTCCCGTAACATCGGGTAGCCGCACATTAAAAGATGCAATGAATGAAGCCCTGCGTGATTGGGTGACTAACGTTGATAATACCTTTTATATTATCGGCACGGTTGCTGGTCCAGCACCTTATCCGCAATTAGTGCGTGATTTCCAATCGGTTATTGGTCGTGAAGCGCGTCGTCAAATGGTAGCGCAAACCGATCACCTTCCCGATGCCTTAGTGGCTTGTGTGGGCGGTGGTTCCAATGCTATTGGTTTATTTCACCCGTTTTTAGAAGACGAAACAGTAGCTATGTATGGTGTTGAAGCCGGTGGTTTTGGCGTTGAAACAGGTAAGCATGCAGCGCCATTAAATGATGGCAAGCCAGGCATTTTACACGGCAACCGTACTTACTTAATGGAAGATGAAAACGGCCAGATTATTGATACGCATTCTATTTCTGCCGGTTTGGATTATCCCGGTGTTGGCCCTGAGCATTCTTGGTTAAAAGATATGGGTAGGGTTAATTATGTTGCGGTTACTGATGATGAAGCGATGGATGCATTTAGAGCGTTAACGCAAATCGAAGGGATTATGCCTGCACTTGAAACCAGCCATGCATTAGCTTATGCGGCTAAATTAGCTCGTGAGATGGATAAAGATAAAACTATCTTGGTGAACCTTTCTGGTCGTGGAGATAAAGACATTTTAACAGTTGCAGATATTGACGGTATTACCTTATGAGTCGAATAGCCGCGTGTTTAGAGGCTTGTAAAGCGAGCGGTCGTAAAGCCGTTGTTCCGTATATTGTTGCTGGTGATCCGTGGCGCGAAATTACTGTGCCAGCCATGCATACACTGGTTGCAGCGGGCGCTGATATTATTGAGCTTGGCGTGCCTTTTTCTGATCCTATGGCTGAAGGGCCGGTAATTCAGTTAGGTCATGAACGTGCCTTAGCACATAACGTAGGTATGGGCGATGTGCTAGCCATGGTTGCTGAGTTTAGACAGCAAGACCCTAATACGCCGGTTGTGTTAATGGGTTACGCTAATCCGGTTGAAGTTATGGGTTATGACGCCTTTGCTAAAGCAGCCACGACTGCCGGTGTTGATGGCGTTTTAACGGTTGATATGCCCCCGGAAGAAGCGGGCGATATGAACGCTGTATTTCGCGAGTATCAGTTAGATACGATTTTCTTAATTGCACCAACGACGACTGAATCTCGTACCAAAGCGATTTGCGCCATGGCGACAGGTTATATTTATTATGTATCGCTCAAAGGTGTAACCGGTGCAGGACATATTGATACCGATGAGGTCAAACGCAAAGTGGACGGTATTAAAGCATCAACATCGCTACCTGTTTGTGTTGGCTTTGGTATTAAAGATGGCGATTCTGCAGCAGCGATTGGTCAGTGTGCCGATGGCGTTGTTGTTGGTAGTGTATTAGTTAATGGTATGGGTGAGAGTGTCGGTATGGCAACGCGTGATGATGAAGCCGATCCTAGTGTTGATCCTTTAGCCGGTAAAGATAGAGTGGCATTGGCAGAAGTGGTTAATGCGCGTATTTTGTCTATTGTGAGTGAAATTGCTGAAGGCGCTAATCGCTAAGTATTGATTCACTGTACAATTCATTTTATTCGTTAAAAATAGTATTAATGGTTGGTTATAGTTATGAGTTGGTTAGATAAAATTAAGCCGTCTTTTGTGTCTCGTCCTAGTGATGATGATGCGCAGCGTTCATCTGTCCCAGAAGGTTTGTGGCGTAAATGTGTTCGCTGTGATGCGGTATTGTATCGTCCAGAGCTTGAACGCAATTTGGATGTTTGCCCTAAGTGTAATCACCATATGCGTATTGATGCGCGTCGACGTCTAGATATCTTTTTAGACGAAGAGTCTCGCGTAGAATTGGCCACCGAAGTTGAGCCTATTGATCGTTTAAAATTCAAAGATACTAAAAAATATAAAGACCGTTTAATTCAAGCTCAAAAAACGACAGGCGAAAAAGATGCCTTAGTTGCCTTTCAAGGAACCTTAGGTGGTAAGCCCATTGTTGCCGTTGCCTTTGCCTTTAGTTTTCACGGTGGCTCTATGGGTTATGCGGTAGGTGAAAAGTTTACTCGCGCCGCTAATATTGCGTTAGAGTTAGGTTGTCCGATGGTGTGCTTTTCAGCAACCGGTGGTGCACGCATGCAAGAAGCATTAATTTCTTTAATGCAAATGGCGAAAACCAGTGCTGTGCTTGAGCGCATGCGACAGGCCGGCATTCCTTATGTGTCAGTCATGACGGACCCCGTTTATGGCGGTGTATCTGCAAGCTTAGCGTTATTAGGTGATATTAATATTGCTGAACCTAATGCCCGTGCTGGTTTTGCTGGTCCAAAAATTATTGAACAAACGATTCGACAAAAGCTACCGAAAGGCTTTCAACGCAGTGAGTTTTTATTAGAACGTGGCGCTATCGATATGATTGTATCGCGACAAGATATGCGTTCGACCTTGGATAGGCTGCTCAGTAAATTACGTCATGAACCGGCGGGCAGTACTATATCGCCTTCGGTTGTGGGTTTTGATGTTACTGATGCTGAAGCGACTGATGGTGAATATATTCCTGTTGTTAAAGATCGTGTCGCAGATGATAGCTAAAGCTA
>DMZE01000286.1:0-2741 GCA_003492055.1 Cellvibrionales bacterium | reverse complement strand
GTTTTTTAATTGTTTTTTAATTTTAATTAACAGGTATAGATCAAATTCATGCGCTTTAGCTCTCTGAATGCATGGTTAAACTGGTTGGAACAATTACACCCTGTTGAAATTGATCTAGGGCTAGACCGTGTTTTAGCTGTTGCCAAACATCTCAAGGTATTATCTTTTTCTGCTACGGTAATCACCGTGGCTGGCACTAACGGTAAAGGTTCTACCGTAGCGGCACTGCAAGCATTATTATCTCAGCCTCACCTTGATAAGCCATCACCTCGCGTGGCAACGTATACCTCGCCGCATTTAATCCGCTTTACCGAACGTATCACCTTAGACGGTCAGCCTATTGATGAGTTGGCATTATGCCAAGCTCTAGAGAGCGTTGATCAGGCGCGATTAGTCACAGATGTATCGTTGAGTTATTTTGAATTTACCACCTTGGCTGCATTGGTGGTGTTTGCTCAGACGTCTCTTGATTATATTATTTTAGAAGTGGGTTTGGGCGGTAGACTCGATGCGGTGAATGTCGTGGATGCCGATGTCGCGGTCATTACTCAAATTGCTATAGATCATGAGTCTTGGCTGGGTAGCAATCGCGAAGTGATTGCAGTTGAGAAAGCCGGTATTTTACGGGCTAAGCAAATGGCGGTCATTGCCGATAGTCAGCCGCCGACCAGCCTGCAAGAACGAGTTAGTTCGTTAGAGTGTCAGGTACGCTGGGCGCATAATACTGTGGCAGAGTCTAACGCTGATGGTCATGGGTTTGTGATCGATGATGAATCTTGTCAATGGCAGGGTATTGCTGTCGATGGCAGTGTAACAGCGCTCTCGTTAATGACCGCGCCTGAATTACCGCCTTTTAAGCTGGCTTTAGCGAGTTGGAGTGCAGCTATGCAAGTGGCGCTTATGTTAGAGGCTTTGCCCTCTGCGGCCATATGCAAAGCGCTGATTGCTTCAGTGCAGTTAGCGGGTCGCTTATCGCTGGTCGAGCATAAGGATAGGGTGATTTTGCTCGATGTGGCGCATAATACCCAGTCGGTTGAGCGCTTGGCCGGTTTCCTTGCTAAAAAGAGCTTAAGCGCTGATCAAGGTCAGTGTTTAGATCAAAAATGGGTCGCTATTTTTGCCGTGATGGCAGATAAAGATATTGGAGCGATGTTGGACCGTACGTTACCATTGATCAAAAAATGGTACCTTCCTGCATTGCAACATTGTCCAAGAGCCGAATCGCCAGAACAGTTATTATCCCTGTTAAAAGCGCGGCAAGTCACCATGGGTGAAAATAAACAGCCAAATGATGACGATGTGGGTGAGATTGACGCAAAGATCATGCTTAACGTCGAAGAAAGTTTGATTGAGGCTATCCATAGCACCTCGCATAAAGATAAAATAGTGGTCTTCGGATCTTTTTATACCGTGGGTGAGGCGTTGGCTTTTCTCGATCCACACTTTGCCAGCGATAGGGCAAAAAATCAGTCAATAAGAGCTTAGATTGATAAACGTGATAGTAGACTTTGAGTGATGCGTATTTGAACAGTGAATTGAAACAACGTTTAGTGGGTGCAGGTGTTTTGCTAATATTGGCAGGCCTATTATGGCCGCTGCTTTTTGATTTTGATCAAAGAAAAGCACTTGAGACGCCAGCATTGACCATTCCTACCATGCCCGTGGTTAAAAAAGTGCCGGTTGCCAAGCCTAAACCTGTGTTACCTGCGGCAAAGCCAAAGGCGATTCCATCCGCAACTCAAAAACAGCCATTAAAAGCCTTAATTAGCGATACGGCTAAACCGGCGCCCATTGCAGGCAAGCCAGCCAATACAATTAATGATGCCAATAGACCTCGTTTAGATAAGCAGGGCATACCGGTTTCTTTTGTTGTACAGGTAGGGCGTTTTAAGCGTTGGTCTAATGCCGATGCTTTGCGTAACAGCTTAATCAAGAATAAACATAAGGCCTATATTACGCCGGCTATTTCGACCTCATCAGGTCCCTATACGGTATTGATTGGCCCATTACTGACTTATGCTAAAGCTGAGGCAGTGGTTAAGAAGGTTAAGGTTCAGACGCCCATTAAAGACCCGATGATTAAACGCTTTGGTAGTGTGAAATGAACGGTGCCGACTGGATTATTATCGCCATACTCTCAGCCTCAGGCTTATTGAGTTTATGGCGAGGCCTAGTAAAAGAAGCCATTTCGCTGGTTATTTGGATTGCAGCATTTGGTATTGGTATAGCGTTTAGCCCTAAGCTTTCGGCGCTATTAGCCTCAAGTGTCGAAAATGATTCCTTGCGCTTGATTTTGGCCTTTATTTTATTATTTATTGGTACCTTGCTGGTTGGCGGTTTAATTAATCGCATACTCGCTTCGCTGTTAAAAGTGGCAGGCTTAAGCGGCACCGATAGATTGTTAGGTATGGTATTTGGTATTTTTCGTGGCGCCATTGTTATATTGGCGTGTTTGATTATCGTGCCGCCATTAGTCGCGATAGACCAAGAACTTTGGTGGCGTGAGTCTATGCTGATACCGCAATTTTTAATGCTCGAAGATTGGGCCTTGCAAGCCTTTAGTGATGTCTCTGAATGGCGGCATGACGTAATCGGTTTATAACGTCGTTTTGCTAACTATTATTTATTAATTCATTTATTTAAAAAAGAGGGTTTGCCCGTGTGTGGAGTTGTTGGCATAGTGGCTAAGTCCAACGTGAATCAGTCGATTTACGATGCGCTTACTGTTTTACAACATCGTG
>DMZE01000167.1 GCA_003492055.1 Cellvibrionales bacterium | reverse complement strand
GACAGGCTGAGTTTTTACTTTTGGTTTCACGATTTTTTTAGGTTCAACAACGGGTTTAGGTTTTATCTTTTTTGTCGACACGGGTTTTACTATAGGTACAGGCAACGGCTTTGGCTTTTCGATAATTGGCGGAGCAACCACTCGCTCGGCAATAATTAAACGCGTGTATTGCTCCTTCGCCTTAACAACGGGCTTAACGACATTATCAGGCACAGTAAAAAACGGTAGCAGTATTGCAACCACTAAGAACAAACCCACTGCATGATGCAGAAAACGTTTAAAACGTCGATCTTCAACAACCTCTGTCTGCCATGGCAAAACAGAATCACTAGGAAAGCCCCACTGGTTTTTTTGAAGGATTACTTGACTCATACAGCAGGGCTTCCTTTAACTGAGTCTAGCCCCTGATTATTTGTCTCACTATCAAAATCTCGGGCACTGTATTCTACCGCTAACGATACATCTCTAAAACCTGCCTGGGCACAGGTATATAACACTCTTTTTAACAACGCATAGGGTACCGACGCATCCCCCATTACAGATATAGAATGAGAGGGAAGCTCATCAGTTTTAGCGGCTAAAGCGGGTAATAAAGCTTTCTCTTTCACTAACTGGGCATAAAGGTTAGCGATCAACTCATCATCCCCATTAGCATCCTTATTAGGAGTCAACGATTTATTTAATAAATCATCAATCGTCGCCATTTGAATTTCTTTAAAATAAATAGCATCAGCACTTACTTTTATTACTGGAGAAGTATCGGGCTTATGCTGGACAAATGACTGCGGCAAAACAACTTTTTCATCGGGCTGTAAAATCTCAACATCACCGGTATTCATCATTAAAAAGAAAACCAAAATAGTAAAAATATCCATTAAAGAAACAAGGTTGAGCTTATTGCCGCTAGTCGACATTCCTCGTCGCTGCTTCGAGCAAGCCGCACCACCGCTATTAAGTGCGCTCATAATAAAACTCATGATCGTGCACTCTTAGCAGCTTCAAACATGTAGGTTGAACGCGAATAAGATAGGCTATTTAATAAAGCTAAGTCCGCTGAAACTGGCGCATCACCGAAGGCGATATCTGGAAATAATTCTGCATCGACAACATCCGTAACTACAACCGCACTATAAGAACGCACAGCATCCATTGTTGAAATCACTTTATGATAGGGAATAGCTTCAGATACCAGCAAAGTGAGATTTTTTCTATCGGCACCTTTAATCTGTAATTCTCGCTTTAAAGCCTGAAGCACCAAAGAGACATTGTCATAATCGGGTGTACCGTCTGCTTTATTCTTGATAGATCGCAGCAATCTCCCCTCAGGAAAATTAACTAATATAGAAGCGTCCTTTATGACAACTTCAATCTGCTTTTGACTAAGTTCTGCAGCGTTCTCACCCGCAGAGGCCGGCAGCTGAATATCAATGACCGTGATGCGAGTAAACACCATACTCAGTAACAGTACGGGTACCAGTACAATCATTAAATTCATAAAAGGCGTGATATCAAGATCTGCCTCTTGACGATTTTTTTTCTTTTGAATAAACATAAGTAGACCGTGATCAATGAAGTATTATGCAGCGGCTTTAATGTCGTCTTTTCGAGCTTTTGAATTTATATCATTTCGGGTTGAATAGGCGTTAAGACACTTCACACAAATCACATCTAAACTGTCAATAATTTGCGACGTCTTAGTTTGCAAAAGCGCATGGAATAACAATAAAGGAATGGCTGAAATCAACCCAAATGCAGTAGTGTTCATGGCGACAGAAATACTGGCTGAAAGTAGACTGGCTTTTTGAGCAGGGTCAGCATCAGCTACAGCGGTAAAAGCGGCAATCAAACCTATTATCGTACCCAGCAAGCCAAGTAAAGTGGCTACATTAGCCAGTGTTGATAAATAATTGGTCCGCTTTTCTAAACGAGGCACCGTCTCCATTACCGTTTCTTGCATAGCATAAACCACATCATCCTTGGATTCAGAATTAAGCATTTTTGAAAGGCCTGCTGTTATAATCTTGCTTGCAGGCGCTGATGAACTGCGCGTATATTTTATTAACTGCTCAAACTTACGATGCTGCAAAAGAGGCAATATTTTCTTGCACGCTTGCATATTCGTAATACGTGCCGACGTTAAAAAGACCCAGCGCTCAAGCGTGATGACAAGGCCTATAACCAGCACTAAGGCTATGGGATACATAAATAGCCCACCGGTTTGGAAAAAGGCAACGATTGCGTTAAAAGGATCCATAATGTATCTCGCCTGAGTTTAGCTAATTAATAAAGTGATCATTGGCTATTAAAAAAAGAGACTGTCGAACAGATATTTTTTATATCAGAAATAATAATAGAGGATTTATTCTTTTCTTCTGTGATTAGACCCTCATTTTATTCGACAGCCAAGCACCGCCTTATTGTATTGAGTGCAGAATCACAGGTTTAGATACAATAAAGAACATCAAGACTCTTCGCCGAAAGACCCTACTCTGAAAAATCCTTCGCCCCTATAGTTTTTTCTCGACTAATGGATTTATCAAATCATCCAATTTATCAAACTAGCGATTTAATTGACGTTTAAACGCTATAGCGCGCTTAAACTCATCGCGATCTAGTAACTCAAAACTCTCCTCGACCAAGCTCTCTAACGGCTGATAAAACGGCTCTGGAGCCGGCATTTTCTGCCAAGGAACAATATATAAAACTTTTGGCTGCTCCTGATTACCCTTAAAGGTTGACTCTAATTCAACGGTTTTATTCTGCGCCGAAGACGAGCTTACATTGAATATTAATCCAACCATAAGCATTACAGTAAAAGAAGACGATACAGACCTACCTTGATAAAGATTTAACATTATGATGACTCCTTTTCTAGACGTCGAGTCAAGTCAGATATCCAAAAAACAACTCGCTTATCGGGTGACGCTGCAAACTGCTGGTAAGCCTGATAATGGACCAATGCTTGCGTATAATCGCCACGGTATAATTCATAAAATATGGCAAGATTCCAATGCGTCATCGCATTATTAGGTGAATATTTTAATGCCCTTAAATAAATATCTTCGGCCTCCTCCATGCGCCATTGCTCACGTAAAAAAATGGCATAATGATTCAAAGCCGTTGGCGATTTTACGCCCTCTAATAGCATCGTCTTAAAGGCGTTTTCAGCTGCAGAACTATCGTTTATTTTAATTGCTGCCAGAGCCTTATTAAACGCGATATTAGCTTCTTTACTATTAGTCACCTTAGCCGTCACCTGAGCTGTCGAACTCTGCTCAGAGAACGAGTTGCTAGATGATTGATCTGAAAGTTTTAACATACTCGCGCATGAATATGTCATTGATAATAAAACCAATAGCATCATTTTAAAAAAAATAAGTTTCATTAAATGCGCTCCGGTAACATTTCACGCTTATCATATTTAGCTGGAATCAATTCAGCTAACGCTTGATAGGAACTTCTTATCCACTCACTATCAATGCCCTGCCATGAACGCTCAATATTAATCGTATAAAAATCGATAGCTTTTTCCTCAAAAGGATAAGCTTGCTCTTCTAACAGAAAATCATATTGTTCGAGCTCTAAAGCACTTAGCCCTGCCGGACGCTCAGAGTTGAGTAGCTCTTTAGCAAAGCTGGCATAAATGTCAGCGATACGATAAGTCGCTTGCGTCGAAAATAGCTCAACGTCGTAAGCCAAAGCTTTTTGATAAGCAGTCAATGCCACCTGCAT
>DMZE01000137.1 GCA_003492055.1 Cellvibrionales bacterium | reverse complement strand
CAATAAATACTCAACACTGACTAAAGCATCCGCCAAGCGTTCCAACCAATCATCAACTACCCCTTCATTGGAATTACCTTGGTAAGCTGTATTCAATAAGACAGCACAGCGATTCATTAATATCTCTGCATTCTCAATACCTATTATGCTAAACGCACCACCAATACTCTCCAAACAAACAGCTACATTAGCAATATGCTCTCTATCATAATTCGAATCGATATAGGCAATGACCGCTCGCTTGGCCAAACCGATATTCGATTTTGACTCTTCATATAAATTCATTTGTGCTTGCTGCAATAATCCCTTAGCAACGGTTGATTGTGCTTCTTGACTATCAACGCTATCTAGCAGAGAACCGGTCAACAATGCATTTTCAATATAGAGAATCATATTGGCTACATGCAATAAGGCCTCTTGGTCCGGCGACTCAATGCGCCAGCTATTAATTTGCTCAATGGATTGATCAATTGGCGCGGTTGCTGCCACATAACCACTGACTTTTAGCACCGCCGATATACGCTCACAATTGGTGACTAAGGTATTGATATCATCCGACTCACACAAGCCGCTCTCGGACATCATATCGAGAATACGTTTAGCGCCTAGCAACTCATCCTTAACCACATCCAACATTGAGAGTAACGCTTTGTATGTGCTGCGCTCCATCGCCTCGCGATGCGCCACTAAGGCTTTGTCATTCCAAGGGAGAGGCGTAAACCGACCTAATTGATTGAGATCTTCATCGTTAACATTTTGAGGCTCAGCCAATAATAACAATAACGTTAACTCAGCTAACACTGCTGTATCTGGCAAACTGTGCATACCGTGCAAAGGGTCTTTCTCTAAACGTTTTAAACTGCGATCAAATTTAGTGAAAAAATGTCTGCGTTGCGGCGTCAACTCAAGCGTTTTGCTATTAAAAGCCGCGACCAGCTTCTTGACCAGCCGCCAAACCGCTGCATTAACGCTACCATGACATAAATCAATGGCCCGCTCCGCAACCCTATCAATCAACACTAACTTGGCGCTCACATCACTGTCGCGTAACAAACCAATCAAGCCCGTTTGATACATTTGACGTAAGCGCCTAAAGGTTTTTTGCTGCTCTTCAATGTTATCAACTACAGGCTCAGTGATATCTTCTTCAAGACTACTCGCCTCACTCTCGTCTTCAGCATTCGCGAGAGGCACCAACGTCAACTCCATCACTTCAGGAGCCGTTGACACTAATAATGTATTATCAGACGGCTTATTGTTCGCCTCGACCCAATCATTAAGCTGATACTCAAATTCGATTAATGTGCTTTCGGTGACAAATGATGATAAACCCGCACTCGCCAAGGCGTAGAAGCAAGGCGCTAATAGCAGCGGCGAGGCAACGCCAGTGGTTTGTACATATTCAAAAAACCGCGGCAACAAATAAACGCATTGAAATAAAGCATCAGACTCTCTTGCGGTAATTCCGCCGTTCTCATCAGACCGACCTTGATACACGCTCTCAACCGCTTGCCCTAGCTGCACCGATAAATCAGCCGCTACCGATAAACCCAGCAACGAAAAGACACCCGCCACCTCATCTAATTGTGACGATAATTTTTTGATTAAGGCATCCGCGGGTGTAGCATCATTAAGGCTTTGCTCCACCAGTAAATTTAACTGCTCAGAAACCCGCGACAAGGCCTCGACCAGCTCAGGCTCAACGACATCAAAAGCACTTTGCGAAGAACGAAACGGCAAAGGAGAAGCGGCTTTTTTAATAGCTGTATTAGTCTGATTCACGTGTGGTCTCTCTTTTTTGTGGCTGCTTACGATTGGTTTACGATTGATAGCACCGCTGATTTGTAAAAACAGTTGTGAAATAGTCACTCACTTTGAGTATAGGTAATAAGACATCGCACGCCTGCCAGACCCTTCTAATCAATAGATTCAGCCGCCTAGATGTGACCGAAGTCGCCTTTTACAACTCGGTTATAGCCTTGTTCCAGCTGCGTTATGGCGCCGCCATAGCACTGTCTTCGCACTTTTAGCGACAAGCACCCAGAATAAACCCAGCTCAGCCAAAAACATTAGATTACCTAGCTACGGATTAAGCGGCGCGCACTTGCCTCAAAACGTCTAATGAAATGAATTGTTCTTTATACCGATTATGCTTATTAAAGCCCCAAAAGCAGCCATAGACGGTCTATAATTTGCAGGCTAGCCTCAGGCAATAGTAGAGCTCGCTAGTAACCACAAAAAAACACCGACTAACAATGCATTCAGCCATATATTTCACAGGATTTATTTCATGCAAAGCGTATCAACTGGCCAAGCCCTCTACCGTAACTTTTTGGGTGACGCCCCTTGCTGGTATAAAAATACGATTATCTTTTTCTTAATCGCCAACCCTTTCTTATTAAATATCACCGGTCCATTCGTAATGGGCTGGTTATTAATAATACAGTTTATTTTCACCCTTGCGATGGCACTGAAGTGCTACCCATTGCAAAGTGGTGGCTTACTGGCCATGGAAGCGATTATTCTCGGCATGGCTAGCCCGCAAGATGTTTACCATGAAATACAACTCAACCTGCCTGTCATTTTACTATTAGTGTTTATGGTGGCCGGCATTTATTTTATGAAGGACTTACTGCTCTTCACCTTTACCAAACTATTAACCAATGTGCGCTCTAAAGTTTGGCTATCTCTTTTGTTTAGCTTTGTTGCCGCATTTTTATCGGCGTTCTTAGATGCCTTAACCGTTATTGCCGTCATCATTAGTGTTGCCGTTGGCTTCTATGCCATATTCCAAAAAGTCGCCTCAATAGAAGGCTACGATGAAAATGAAGATGACGATGATAAGCATGAAGACAGCAACATCCATCACCTCCACCGTGAAGATCTCGATCAATTCCGTGGCTTTTTACGTGATTTAATGATGCATGCCGCCATTGGTACCGCGCTAGGCGGCGTATGTACACAAGTAGGCGAACCTCAAAATTTGGTTATCGCTGCGCAATCTAACTGGCAGTTTCTTGAGTTTTTCTTACGCATGTGCCCGGTTACTATTCCTGTATTAATAGCCGGTTTATGCGTAGTGGTATTACTCGAAAAAACCGCTTGGTTTGGTTATGGCTGGCAGCTTCCAGAATCCGTTCGTAAAGTGTTAGTTGAAGATGCCGAACAACAAGATGCCAATCGTAATCATCAAGACAAGATGGCTTTAGTTATTCAAGCCTTAGTCGCTGTTTGGTTAATCCTTGGCTTGGCCCTGCATTTAGCCGAAGTTGGCGTAATTGGTTTAAGTGTTATCGTATTAGCGACTGCGTTTAATGGCATCACGAGCGAGCATGCACTTGGTAAGGCCTTTGAAGAAGCATTGCCCTTTACCGCATTACTTGTCGTGTTCTTCGCTATTGTTGCTGTTATCGACAAACAAGGCTTGTTCACCGGCATTATCAATAATGTCTTAGCTATGGATAAAGATGTGCAAGTCCCCATGTTTTACTTAGCCAATGGCGTATTGTCGGCCATTAGCGATAATGTATTTGTAGGTACGGTTTATATTACCGAACTCAAACAAGCGTTAATTGACGGCACAATTGATAGATCACAATACGATTTACTTGCAGTAGCCATTAATACCGGCACCAACATCCCGTCTGTTGCCACACCTAATGGCCAAGCCGCATTTTTATTCTTGCTGACATCATCACTAGCGCCGCTGATTCGTTTAGGCTATGGCACTATGGCTTATAAAGCTCTGCCTTACACCATTGTATTAACGATAGTAGGCTTACTCAGCGTTATTTATATATTGCCGGGCGCCACAGACTATATGGTTGCAGAAGGCATTATTACGAATTTACATACCAACGAGGTGTATATTGAGACGAATAACTCAGGGCATCATTAAAAATAATAATTTAATCTGCAGCTAATTTTATTGTGAAAACATTTATCGTGACATGGCTATTAAGAGTAGTCGCCCTCCTACCCCTATCGGTTGCTCGGACAATCGGTAGAGGAATTGCTTATTTATTATCGTTGACTAACAATGATATTTATCGGCTAAGCCGCATCAACATTGCGTTAACACATCCACAACTGGACAGTGATGCTCTTGATAAAATAACAAAAGACAGTGTTGCGAGTACCGTTGTTAATGCTTTTGAAATGCCCATTGTCTGGCAGCAAGATAACGACTGGATTGTCAAGAAAACGGTATCTATTGAAGGTGAAGCCCACTTAACTTCAGCCCTTGGCAGCAAAAAAGGTGTCATTATTATTGCGCCACATATAGGCAACTGGGAAGCACTTGGAAGACATTTGCCTGTGCATGCACCCACAACTAACCTTTACCAGCCACCCAAGCTTACAGCGCTAGAGAATATCGTTAGATCTGGTCGAGAGCGTTCGGGTGCCAAACTTGTGCCGACGAATCAACGGGGTGTTGCTGCTTTATTAAAAGCGCTAAGACGAGGCGAGTTAATTGGTGTTTTGCCCGATCAGGTGCCGCCTAAAAACTCTGGTGTGTTCGCCCCCTTCTATAACGTGCCTGCTTATACGATGACGTTGGTTTATAGTTTGATTCAAAAAACCGACTGTCGTGTGGTGTTGGGTTCTGCGTTACGTGTTCCTGGTGGTTTTAAAGTGATTTATGCTGAGGCGCCTGAGGCTATTTACAGTGCGGATCAGGCGGTGTCTTTAAGGGCGTTGAATTTGATGGTTGAGATGGCTATTAATAATGATGTGGCACAATATCAATGGGCTTATAAGCGGTTTAAGAAACAGCCTGAGGGTGTTGAGAAGCCTTATTGATTTGAGGATGAGAGTTACCTAGGATAGGCCGATAGCCGGAATCTAGATCTTTAAGCTCCATCTGATAGTGTTCTTATATTCTGGATTT
>DMZE01000046.1:3025-4854 GCA_003492055.1 Cellvibrionales bacterium | reverse complement strand
CTGGCCATGCCTCATGAATTATCGGGTGGCGAGCAACAACGTGTCGCCTTGGCTAGAGCGTTAGCGCCAGAGCCGCAACTATTATTGCTCGATGAGCCCTTCTCTAATTTAGATGTTGAATTGCGAGAAACGCTAAGTCGCGATGTGCGTGACATTATTAAGCAATCAAACACCACCGCATTAATGGTTACCCATGATCAAAACGAAGCTTTTGTGATGGCCGATAATATTGGCGTTATTCAAAGCGGTAAGTTAGCGCAGTGGGGCAGTGCTTATACTATTTACCATGAGCCGATAAATGCCTTTGTCGCTGATTTTGTGGGGCAGGGTGTATTTCTTGAAGGTAAGATGCGTTCGCCGAGTGAAGTAGAAACCACGCTGGGCTGTTTTGAACGAGAAGAATCTAGTACCGAACAAGATAGCCTGGCGACGGGCGATAAAGTAAAAGTACTGATTCGTCCCGATGATATTATTCATGATGATGAAAGCGAATTAACGGCACGCGTAATTACTCGTGATTTTCGTGGCGCAGAGTTTCTTTATACCTTGGCATTGGCCAATGGTGAGGAATTATTAGTGATGGTGCCGAGTCATCATAATCATGAAATTAATGAATTGATTGGTATTCGTTTAGAGATAGATCATGTGGTGGTGTTTAAGTAAGCGTTTATAGCGCTATAAAAGCCTTTGATGGTCGTATAAAAGCCGCTTAAATGGCGCTCTAACTCACTTCGGGGTCTGCAATAGGCTTAGATGTAAAAAAGACTTGATAGCAGCATAGTGCCGTTGTTATTAAGCCCCAGATTAATCCTAATACAACCCCAGCATCTAAGATGCCCCGCCAAGGTTGTGGAACCAATTTAAACAATAAGACAAACGTAACAATCATTGATGATAGTAATACTGAGCTAATGATTCTGCGCTTAGGTGCGTTGAAAAATCCCATGCAGAATAAAGGCGCGAGAATTAACTGCAAGCCATTTGCCTGTGAAGATAAATAATGCACTCTGGCGGCAAATCGCGGTGAATAGCTTTTTTGGAAGCCCTTATAGCCTTCGGAGTAAGCCATAAATATAAGGCTAACGACTAATACTAACCATTGTACTAAGGTGAAAGGCTGAGCGAAGGCCTCAACGGTATACACTGACAAGCGAATCATCGCAAAAATCACTAGCGAATAAAATCCAATAATGCCCCAGCAACTAGCAATTGCACCGATAGCGGTAATACGATGAGAGCGACTGGATTCTGTTTGCATAGTTATAATGGCTGGTTATGATGACTAGTTTGTATGTCTTATATGTTTTAAATGGTTTGCAGCTGAAAAAGCGACCGCTATTCTTACATAAAGCCAAAATTTTATCAGCTTTGATCGCTCTTTATCGTGTAATAAGAGCGCTATGTAATGATTAATGTAAGCCAAGTAACCGCTGCCAGCACAATGGCACAAAACACAGCCGCCGAGGCAATATCTTTAGCGCGTTCGGATAATTCATGATAATTTAAGCCGATTCTATCTACCGTGGCTTCTAGCGCTGAGTTAAGTAGTTCGGTTATCAACAATAAAGCGATAACAAAAAAAAGCAATAATCCTTCCATTACGTTGTCTGCCACCCAGTAAATGGAAGGCAGCGCGATAATGGCTATACACACTTGAATACGAAATGCCTCTTCATGCTTAAAGCATGAAGCTAAACCTGCAATCGAGTTTTTTGTTGCTTCAATTAAGCGACGCCTTGCAATGCTAGAAGGTCGCTGGTCTTGTTGTTTATTATCGAAATCTAATTCTGACATAATTTTCACTCATACCAGTGGCTTAATTAATGAAG
>DMZE01000046.1:0-2999 GCA_003492055.1 Cellvibrionales bacterium | reverse complement strand
CCATGCATACGCCGCTTAAGCATAGGTGTTAAGACAAAGATAAAAACACCCACCGCAATACTGACTAGCCCAATGGTTTGGTAAACCGATATGGTTGCAGCAACATCCAAAGCACCGCTGTTGGCACCTGGGTCGCTGCTGCCGGTTAACGAGCTTATCCAGCCGGCTACATAATTCCCCATGGCCGAAAACAAAAACCAAGTGCCCATTAACATACCGACAATACGGGTAGTGCTGAGTTTAGTCACCATCGATAAGCCAACGGGGCTAAGGCATAGTTCTGCCAGCGTTAAAAACAAATAGATTAATACCAGCCATAAAAAGTTTTTACCGGCGTTGTTCATCTCAATGCCGTCACCACTATTAAACCCTAAGCCCCAAGAAAAAATAACGTAACCCAAGCCAATTAAAACCATAGCAATAGCAAATTTAGCCGGTGTTGAAGGTTCGATATTAGCGCGTGATAAGCGCACCCAAAACCAAGCAATAAGCGGAGCGAACAGCACAATAAATAAAGGGTTAAGCAGCTGCACTTGCGAGGCTAAAATATTCACGCCCATAACAGTTCTATCAAACTGTTGATCCGCCAATAACGTTAAGCTGGCGGCTTGCTGCTCGAACAGCGCCCAAAAAACCGATTGCGTGGCAATAAGAAAGCAGGCCACAAATAAGCGATCACGCTCTACGGGGCTGCATTGCGTGAGGCTGTAATAAATAATTAAGGCAATCATCGCTAAGCCAGATACACCGAGTAATTGGCCAACCACGCTTTGGTATTGAATAAGCACCCAGCTAATAGCCACTAAGACCAAGCCGCCAAGATAAATAGCATATTCTTTATTGATACCTGCAAAGGCAATTTCTTTTAAGACTTCTGGCTTTCTGGATTCGGCACGACCATCTAATAATCGCTGTCCCCATAAAAATACTAGCAATCCTAGAAGCATACCGATGCCAGCTAAGCCAAAGCCGTAGTTCCAGCCATAGGTTTCGCCTACATAGCCAACCACTGCGGTTGAAATTAATGAGCCTAAGTTAATACCCATATAGAAAATAGAAAAGCCGCCATCACGACGAGGGTCTTTAGGGCCATATAACGATCCGACAATGGTAGATATATTGGCTTTAAGAAAGCCAACGCCCGTAATAATTAAAGCCAGCGCTAGAAAAAACAGATTAATAAAATCGTTATCACGCACAACCGTATCGCCATCGAGATAAGCGGCAGAGCCATGAAAGCCCATAAGTGCGTGGCCTAACACTAATAGTATGGCGCCATAGGTAACGGCTTTACGCGCGCCCAAATAGCGATCGGCAAGAAAGCCGCCAATAATCGGCATCATATAAACCAGACCGGCATAGGCGCCATAAATAAAGCTGGCTTGTTCGGCGCTGTATAAATGGTATTTAACGAGGTAGAGCACAAGAATGGTACGCATGCCGTAATACGAGAAGCGTTCCCACATTTCAGTCAAAAAACAAATCGTTAAGCCAATAGGGTGGCCCATAAAGTTGCGTTGCTGTGAGCCTTGAAAGCTAATGTCGTTATTCATAGTGGTTGGCTGTCCTCATCGGAATGCTTATTCGCTTTGGTGCGCAATGGTCTTTAATAGTGCTTGATAATGGGCATAGCATAACTTTTTGGCAGTAAATTGCTATGTCTAAAACGGTAACTATAAGAAAAATATAACAAAACAGTATTTGGCATAGTTAGTGCAAAACCTAATGGGTAAATGCTCTAACCGCATTATATTGATGCTGTTTATTATTAGGAATACATACAGATGACACCTTTATTATATTTATTCGCAGCCGGCGCAGCCATGACATTGGTTTTTTCATTAACGGCTTAGTGGTTTTTTTAACTGTTTAGTCGTTGTTTTTGTAGCTAGGTTCTTCGTTAGTTACGATTTTATATGGGCTTCCTTCCGTTATATCTTTATCACCTTCTTTTACTGCCAAACCTATAAGCGAGTGTCTTTGTAGGTCTCTAATGCTATGTGTTGAATAAACTCAACTTCAAGGTGGGGTTTTTAGCGTGAAAGGCGTCTTATATTAGGAGATCCAAAATCAACGATATTTAATCAGCTGTTAACCATGGGGTTAACGGCTGGTTTTTCTGTTTCTAGATTTTATGTAGAGTGGAAAAGTGGAAAGCGTAGTTAATAGTGCTCCTTACGACCTAACTTATTCCTTCTATGGGTAGAGCTTTATTTTGGCAAAAAGCACTTTAATTTTTATAGGAGATACTTATGTTAGAAATAAGACCTAACTGTGAATGTTGTGATAAAGATTTACCGCCTGATTCTAATGTGGCAATGATCTGTTCATTTGAATGTACTTTTTGTTCAAGTTGCGCCGAGAATGTCTTAGGTGGCCATTGCCATACTTGTAATGGCAAGCTTGTATCGAGACCTACCAGAGCGAAAGAGTTATTAGATGCTGCTCCCGCGTCTGTTAAGCGAGTACTTAAATCCGGCGGGTGTATAAATGCCTAAAGTTGGTTTTGTTTATTATACAAAAACGGATGTTACTGGAGACTTAGTCTATGCAGCTATATCTGAGTTGGAGTGTAAAGGTGTTGACGTTATTAAGCATCAGATAAAGGGGAGTGAGATTGTAGAAGGTCGTTTTATCAATAGCAGGGTATTTGAATTGCTTGCTAATTGCGATGCGATTGTTTTCGGGTCTCCGACCTATATGGGTGGTGCTGCAGCACAGTTTAAAGCGTTTGCTGATGCATCAAGTCAGGTATGGAGTAGTCAGCAATGGTCAGGGAAGATTGCAGCTGGTATAACCTCTGGTACGTCTTTAAATGGAGATCAATCAAGCACTCTACAATATTTTTCTATCTTGGCGAGTCAGCAAGGTATGTATTGGGTTGGTTTGAGTAATATCTCTCAAAGTGAATCAATCAATCGACTTGGTTGTGAGCTTGGTGTTGTCGCTCATTCAGAAGATGGCAGGGTCAATGCTCTTGATTTGGAAACGGCTAGGCA
>DMZE01000281.1 GCA_003492055.1 Cellvibrionales bacterium | reverse complement strand
CTTGAATTTAAAACTTAAAAAAATCAACCTCACTCTCCGAATAAAGTAAGGCCAGCATTAACAAACATACTCTTTATCTCACCCAATAAAAAACCCGATAACTTCCATCACCGGGTCTAAATTCTAAATTTAACCCTTAAAAATAAGGCTAATTCTGCTGTTTTTCGATCCTAAAAAAGAATACAAAATCCAACAGCAATATAAGCAACACTCACAATCGTACCAAACGAAACCAAAAACGTTTGATTAAGATTAAACTTCTCAGCGTAATCTCCCGCAATTTGCCAGCCCGCCAAAATCGAATTCAATCCAGCCAACACCAACGTAATCGTCAAATAAATAAGCGATGCCGTATTGCTAAATAAATCATTAATTGTCTCAGCAGTAATCGCACCTGGACTAGCCAAAAAATAAACTAACCAAAAACCAAAAACAACAATAGCAACATTACTTAAACGTTGGAATACCCATTGCTTTACGCCCATACGTACACTCCCGCTAATACGCTTAATGAAAGACCCGAAAGAATCGCTATCCAAGAAATAATTTTACCGCTGGCAAACTCTTCGCAGTAACCCATATCTTGTAACAGATGCTTAATGGTGCCCATGCAGTAATAGCCAAATGCACTCAATAAACCCCAGGCAACAAATTGCGCCATAAAATTACTCTCCAGTGCGAAGAATACAAGATCAAACGATGCTTCTGACTGGTTTGCAAAATATAATGTCGCTAGACCTATACCTAAACCTACCCAAATAATAACCGCACTAATGCGATGAGTAATTGAGGCGATGGCAGTGACTGGCCAGCTAAATTTGCCAAATTGAATATCAACGGGGCGTGAATCATTATTTGCCATTGGCTTTAATACCTTTAACTAATTAAATGTTTTACTTGCTTGGCTTAACGGGATAATCGCGTGCTGCATAGCCTGTATACAACTGACGTGGACGTCCAATTTTATACGGCGCACCATGCATTTCATGCCAATGGGCAATCCAACCTACGGTTCGGCCTACAGCAAAAATAACGGTAAACATACTGGTTGGAATACCCATGGCTTTTAAAATAATGCCTGAGTAAAAATCAACGTTTGGATACAGTTTTTTCTCAACGAAATATTCGTCTTCTAAGGCAATAGTCTCTAAACGCTTAGCAATTTTTAGTAGTGGATCATCTTCAATGCCAAGCTCTTTTAATACTTCATCAGCAGTTTCTTTCATGACTTTGGCTCGGGGGTCAAAGTTTTTATAAACGCGATGACCAAAGCCCATTAGACGGAAAGGATCATTTTTGTCTTTGGCGCGTGCTACAAATTCATCGATGCGTGATTCGTCACCAATTTCTTGCAGCATTTCAAGCACGGCTTCGTTAGCACCACCGTGTGACGGACCCCATAACGCGGCAATACCCGCTGCGATACAAGCAAATGGGTTAGCACCTGATGAGCCGGTTAAACGAACCGCAGAGGTGGATGCGTTTTGTTCGTGATCGGCATGCAATAAAAAGATTTTATCCATGGCGCTCGCGAGTACAGGATTCACTTGGTAATCTTCGCAAGGGTTGCCAAACATCATATACAGAAAATTTTCTGCATAGCTGAGGTCATTGCGCGGATACATAAACGGTTGGCCAATGCTGAATTTAAAACTCATAGCGGCTAGCGTAGGCATTTTCGCAATAAGACGGAAAGCAGCGATTTCACGATGCTGTTCGTCAGTAATATCGAGTGAGTCGTGATAAAACGCCGATAATGCGCCGACAACACCACAAAGAATGGCCATTGGGTGAGCGTCACGACGGAATCCGGAGTAAAAGGTGCGAAGTTGCTCATGAACCATGGTGTGACGGCTAATGGTGTATTCAAAATGGGCTTTTTGTTCTTCGGTGGGTAGTTCACCGTAAATTAACAAGTAGCAAGCTTCAAGGTGACTCGAGTGCTTGGCGAGTTGCTCAATGGGATAGCCGCGGTGCAATAAAACCCCTTTGCCGCCATCAATAAAGGTGATTTGTGATTCGCATGAGGCTGTTGACACAAAGCCCGGGTCGAAAGTGAAGTGGCCATTGGGAGTGAGTTTGCTAACGTCGATGACGTCTGGCCCTATGGTGCCTTTATAAACAGGCAGCTCAAGTGTGGGACCATCTTCAATGGTTAATGTCGCTTTAATATCTGACGATTCGGGCATTCTTTATTTCCTGTGACTGGTTCACTTTGGTTCTTATATGGGCTGAAGTGGTCGGATCAAAGCGATCCGTCTGTGGATCGCAGCCGCCTTTCTAATCTACCTGCGCTTATAATCCTGTGCGTTAATGCTTTAGTGCACCATAACGAGCGATAATGCCGAAACAAAATAGACAGAGAGCAAGCGTCTGTTATAAGGCTATATTTCGAGCAGGACTAACAAACTTGCAGCTTTTCTTGGACGGCGTTAACTTAAGCCGCTGATTATAGCCGACAAACGTAACCGACGACTATAGAGCGCTCGGTTTTTTTGTCAATGTCCGCGGCGTATTTCATCTGAATGATTGGGACGTCAATTTATGCCCTATTTGTCTTAATCGGACTTATTAACGCTGCTTTTATTGTTTTATCTGTCCATCCAATCGCAGTTATGTTTGTGTCTATCGCATGCGCTAGCCTATAATCCGCACCGCTTTTATGCATACATTGCTCAAGTGCGATAAACCCGCACGAAAAATGGATTTATTTTACGTGGCAATGAATCTCTATAGGTGGTTTAACCGTAATAAATAGACGCAAAGTCTTTTTATTGATGGCATTGTGTGGCGCTTAGATCCGAAGTTGAAGTAGGGGTGTTCTTTTGCTAGTACCTTTTGCTCAAGGTTTTAGGTCAGAGTTAGCTCAAGTGTTAACAGCGGCTAGATACCGAACATAGACATAACTTATATTGAATGCGCCTTAAAGCATTCACAATGAATGAAAATATAGGCTGACCCGATAGGC
>DMZE01000037.1 GCA_003492055.1 Cellvibrionales bacterium | reverse complement strand
TTTAGTTAAACGCTTTAGTTAAACACCTTAGTTAAAACACCTTATTTTTAGTTTTGTTGATTGGAATAAATAGTATGTCAGAAAAATATGAAGTTCTCATTATTGGCGCCGGCCCTGCAGGTTATGTTGCAGCCATTCGTTGTGCGCAATTGGGAATGAAAACAGCTTGTATCGAAAAGTGGGTAGATGGCAAGGGCGCCGTTAAATTGGGCGGTACTTGTTTGAATGTGGGCTGTATCCCATCAAAAGCCTTGCTTGATTCTAGCCATAAGTTTGTCGAAGCCAAACATGATTTCGATATTCACGGCATCAGTGTTGATGAAGTGAAAATGGATGTCGCTAAAATGTTGGCACGTAAAGAAAAAATCGTTACGCAGCTAACTGGCGGTATCGGTGGTTTGTTTAAAGCGAACGGTGTTACTTCTATTGTGGGTAAGGGTAAGTTACTTGCCAATAAGCAAGTTGAAGTGACTAACGAAGCAGGCGAGCAAACTATTTATCATGCTGATCATATTATTATTGCAGCAGGATCTGTTCCAGTAGCTATTCCTCCAGCGCCATTAGTTGATGACGTTGTCGTTGATTCAACCGGTGCCTTAGAATTTACATCTGTTCCTAAGCGTTTAGGCGTTATTGGTGCGGGTGTTATTGGTCTTGAGTTAGGCAGTGTTTGGGCGCGCTTGGGCGCTAAGGTTACCGTATTAGAAGCCTTAGATGAATTCTTGCCTGCGGTTGATGTGACCATTGCTAAAGAAACTAAGAAAGTCTTTAAGAAGCAGGGCTTGGATATTCGTCTTGGCACGCGTGTCACCGCTACATCAGTAACGGGTAAAGGCGACGCACGTGAAGTAACCGTTGAATACAGCGATGCTTCTGGTACTAAATCAGAAACCTTTGATAAATTGATTGTCTGTGTTGGCCGTCGTCCATTAAGCGAAAGTCTATTAGCGCCTGATTGCGGTGTGACACTAGACGAACGTGGCTTTGTATTTGTTAATGAGCAGTGTGAAACCGATGCCCGTGATGTCTATGCCGTTGGCGATATTGTTCGTGGTCCAATGCTTGCGCATAAAGGCTCAGAAGAAGGCGTTATGGTTGCCGAGCGTATTGCAGGCAAGAAGACACAGATTAATTACGACAACATTCCTGGCGTTATCTATACCCATCCTGAAATCGCATGGATCGGTAAGAACGAGCAAGAGCTGAAAGCGGCGGGTCATGACTACAAAGTAGGGACCTTTCCTTTTGCAGCTAGTGGTCGAGCCATGGCGGCTAATGAAACAACCGGTATGGTCAAAATGATTGCTGATGCAGCGACCGATCGTATTTTAGGTTGTCATATTATTGGCCCAAGTGCGGCCGATTTAGTCCAGCAAGTGGTTATTGCCATTGAATTTGGTGCCAGCTCTGAAGATTTAGCGTTGACTGTATTTAGTCATCCGACTTTATCTGAGACGGTTCATGAAGCTGCATTGGCCGTTGCTGGTCACGCAATTCATATTCCTAACAAGCCACCGCGTAAAAAATAGTATTGAAAGCCGATATATTGTATTAACAATACGATATATCGGCTTTCACGCTTGCTTAACCCCCTCGTAATTTGAGAAAATTCGCTCGCCGTTTTTAAGCTACACGGCTGCCTATTTAGAGATTCGTTTTGCTAGTTGACGCTTAAGTATTTTGTTAAGCGTTGGCTTTTTTCTTTTAATCATCGGAAATTAACCCATGAATTTGCATGAATACCAAGGTAAGCAACTGTTTGCCGAATACGGTTTGCCTGTATCGAAAGGCTATGCCGTCGATACACCCAAAGAGGCAGCTGAAGCTGCAGATAAAATCGGTGGCACTGAGTGGGTTGTTAAAGCTCAAGTCCATGCCGGTGGTCGCGGTAAAGCGGGCGGCGTTAAGCTGCTTAAAAGCAAAGAAGATATTAAAGCTTTTGCACAAAAGTGGCTTGGCAAGAATTTAGTGACTTATCAAACAGATGAGCATGGTCAGCCAGTCAGTAAAATTTTGGTTGAATCTTGCACAGATATTGCTCAAGAGCTTTATTTGGGTGCAGTTGTCGATCGTGCTAGTCGTCGGGTTGTCTTTATGGCATCAACCGAAGGCGGAGTAGAGATTGAAACAGTGGCGCATGAAACGCCTGAGAAAATTTTAAAAGCTGAAATTGATCCTTTAGTGGGTGCACAGCCTTATCAAGGCCGTGAGCTGGCGTTTAAATTGGGTTTGAACAAAGACCAAGTTAAACAGTTCACGCAAATCTTTTTAGGTTTATCGAAATTATTCCATGACTGTGATTTAGCTTTGTTAGAAGTGAATCCATTAGTCATCACTACCGAAGGCAATTTACATTGCCTCGATGCGAAGTTGGGTATCGACGGTAATGCGATGTATCGTCATCCTAAGTTGCGTGAAATGCATGATCCTTCGCAAGAAGATGAGCGTGAAGCACATGCGGCGCAATGGGATCTTAATTATGTTGCCTTAGATGGCAATATTGGTTGCATGGTGAATGGCGCAGGTTTGGCTATGGGCACTATGGATATCGTTAACTTACACGGTGGTTCACCGGCTAATTTTCTTGATGTCGGTGGCGGTGCAACCAAAGAGCGCGTTTCAGAAGCGTTCAAAATCATTTTATCTGATGATAAAGTGAAAGCAGTATTGGTTAATATCTTTGGCGGCATTGTCCGTTGCGATTTAATTGCCGAAGGCATTATTGGTGCAGTCGAAGAAGTAGGTGTTGATGTGCCGGTAGTTGTTCGCCTTGAAGGCAATAACGCAGAAAAAGGATCAAAAATATTAGCTGAGAGTGGTCTTAACATTATTGCAGCCACTAGCTTAAAAGAAGCCGCTGAATCAGTTGTTGCGGCAGCAGCAGGAGATGCTCAATGAGTATTTTAATCGATAAGAACACTAAAGTTATTTGTCAGGGTTTTACTGGCGGTCAAGGTACTTTTCATTCGCAGCAAGCGATTGAATACGGAACACAAATGGTCGGTGGTGTTACACCGGGTAAAGGCGGTCAAGAACATTTAGGTTTACCTGTCTTTAATACAGTGGCAGAAGCGGTAAGTGCAACGGGTGCAGATGCATCGGTTATTTATGTACCGGCGCCATTTTGCAAAGATTCAATTTTAGAAGCGGCTAACAGCGGCATTAAGTTGATTGTTTGTATTACAGAAGGCATTCCTACATTAGATATGCTCGATGCCAAAGTGGTTTGTGATCAATTAGGCGTACGTTTAATTGGGCCTAACTGTCCAGGTGTTATTACACCAGGCGAATGTAAGATTGGCATTATGCCTGGCTCTATTCATTTGCCAGGTAAAGTGGGTATCGTTTCGCGTTCAGGCACATTGACTTACGAAGCTGTTAAGCAAACAACGGATGCAGGTTTTGGCCAGACAACTTGTGTTGGTATTGGTGGTGATCCTATTCCGGGTTCTAACTTTATCGATATTCTTGAGTTGTTTGAAAAAGATCCTGCGACTGAAGCGATTGTGATGATTGGCGAGATTGGTGGTACTGCTGAAGAAGAAGCAGCAGAGTACATTAAATCTAACGTGACTAAACCTGTAGTGTCTTATATTGCCGGTGTTACAGCACCTGCAGGTAAGCGTATGGGGCATGCTGGTGCAATCATCTCTGGCGGTAAAGGTACAGCAGATGAAAAATTTGCAGCCTTAGAAGCGGCGGGCGTTAAAACCGTTCGTAGCTTAGCGGATATTGGTGATGGATTAAAAGAAATCACTGGTTGGTAAGCTTCGCTTAAAATGTTTGGTTATATCTAACGCCCTGGCTTTTGCTGGGG
>DMZE01000024.1 GCA_003492055.1 Cellvibrionales bacterium | reverse complement strand
TTCAGCATTTTCTTTTAAATCACCGTGCTCGCGCGCCTCGGCAATCGATTTAACAATAGCCGGACGATCAACTTTTTTAAGTCGATCAAGCTCAGCTTTCAACGCCGCCTCACCCGCAACGGTCATAGGAACACGTTTCATTGTTAAATACCCTTTATCCAGATTGGACTTATATTAGCTCGCGCACAAAAACCAATGCAAATAAGATTAGTCTAAGTTTGATGCAAATCTTGTAAGCGATTCACGGAAATTTCATCTGTCACATTAAGTGCCATACACAGCGCGTTGGCGCCGGCCAATGTCGTCGTATAGTAAACCTTCTTGTGCAAAGCCGAGCTACGAATGGTCGACGAATCTGCAATCGCCTTTCGACCCTCAGTCGTATTGATAATTAAATCAATATCACCGTTTTTAATGGCATCGACAATATGCGGACGACCTTCTTGCACCTTGTTAACCGATACAGAATCAATGCCCGCCGCCGATAACGCTGCTTGAGTGCCTTTTGTTGCAATTAAATCAAAACCTAAAGCAATTAAATCATTCGCCACCGATTCCAAACCTGGCTTATCGACATCACGCACACTTAAAAATGCCGTGCCGCCTCTAGGCAAATCTTCACCTGCACCTAATTGTGCTTTTGCAAACGCCTCACCAAACGTCAGACCGGAACCCATAACCTCACCAGTCGACTTCATTTCAGGCCCAAGAATAGGATCAACACCTTGAAACTTAGCAAACGGAAATACCGCTTCTTTAACACTAGAAAAAGCCGGAATACGCTCAGTAGTGAATCCTTGCTCGGCCAAGCTAGTACCCGCCATACAGCGCGCAGCAATTTTAGCCAATGAAACACCAATACACTTAGACACAAACGGAACCGTTCGCGATGCACGCGGATTCACTTCAATCACATAGATATCATCATCTTGAATAGCTAGCTGCACATTCATCAAGCCAACCACTTTTAATTCCATGGCCATAGCTTTAACCATAACGCGCATATCTTCTTGATGCTTTTCAGACAAACTATACGGTGGCAATGCACAAGCTGAATCACCCGAGTGAACGCCTGCTTGTTCTATATGCTGCATCACTGCACCAATAACGACAATTTCACCGTCACTAACGGCATCTAAATCAACTTCAACCGCGGCATTAAGAAAGTGATCAAGCAAAACAGGGCTTTCGTTAGATACCTGAACCGCTTCTTTCATATAGCGCATTAATTCTTCTTCGCTATAGACGATTTCCATCGCGCGGCCGCCCAATACATATGAAGGGCGTACAACCAGCGGGTAACCAATCTCATTGGCTGCTTCAATAGCCGCGTCACTTGATCTAACCGTTCTATTAGGCGGCTGTAACAAATCGAGCTTTTGAATCATTTGCTGAAAACGCTCTCGATCTTCTGCCATATCAATAGCATCAGGCGTAGTACCAATAATCGGCACACCGGCATTTTCAAGATCACGCGCTAATTTAAGTGGCGTCTGGCCACCAAATTGCACAATCACCCCTTTCGGTTTTTCTATATCAACAATCGCCAACACATCTTCTAAAGTCACCGGCTCAAAGTACAAGCGGTCGGATGTATCGTAATCGGTAGAAACCGTTTCAGGGTTACAGTTAACCATAATGGTTTCATAACCGTCTTCACGCATAGCCAACGCAGCATGAACACAGCAGTAATCAAATTCAATGCCCTGACCAATTCGATTGGGACCACCACCTAACACCATAATCTTGTCGCGATTCGACGGTGCGGCTTCGCAAAATTCTTCGTAAGTTGAATACATATAAGCGGTGGCGCTAGCAAATTCAGCGGCGCAAGTATCAACACGCTTATAGCTTGGTTTAATACCAAAACTTAAACGCGCTGAACGCACGTCATTTTCAGCACACTGTAATACATCAGCTAAACGCTTATCGGCAAAGCCTTTGCGCTTCAGCGCACGCATAGCGCCAGCATCAACATCTGCCAACGCTTTTTCAGCCAGCGCTAACTCGTCTTTAATTAAATCTTCAATCTGAATTAAGAACCAAGTATCGATGGCGGATAATTCATAGACTTCATCAACCGTTAAACCGGCACGGAACGCATCGCCCACATACCAAGCGCGATCAGGACCAGGGGTTTGCAACTGCGCCTTAATTTCTACCAAGGCATCGGCACTGTTTAAATTAATAATAGGGTCAAAGCCGGAAACACCAACTTCTAAACCGCGTAATGCTTTTTGCATCGACTCTTGGAAAGTACGACCAATAGCCATTACCTCACCAACCGACTTCATCTGCGTACTTAACACAGGCTCGGCAGCAGCAAATTTCTCAAAAGTGAAACGTGGAATTTTAGTGACAACATAATCGATGGCTGGCTCAAACGACGCAGGTGTTGTGCCACCCGTAATATCGTTTTGCAGCTCATCTAAGGTGTAACCAATAGCAAGCTTGGCAGCGATTTTCGCAATCGGAAAGCCAGTAGCCTTAGACGCCAAAGCCGAAGATCGGCTAACCCGTGGGTTCATTTCGATAATGACCATGCGGCCTGTTTTCGGGCAAATACCAAACTGTACGTTTGA
>DMZE01000077.1 GCA_003492055.1 Cellvibrionales bacterium | reverse complement strand
AGCGACTTAATTAAAGCCATGTTGTTGTAGATTGATGTGCTGTTGTAGATTGATGTGTTGAGGACTGACGGTTGAGTGGTAGTTAATCGCTTATTAATTCCTAATAATTGTCTTTTTAAAGTTCATTTAAGGTTCATTTCACGTCTATAATGATCAAACGGCGTCGATAATCTCGTTTAATAACGCCATTAAATTTCCATAATCGGTTTAACGCAATAGAGGCGCTTCAAGCATGTCCGGCAATACCATTGGCAAGCTTTTCACAGTCACCAGTTTTGGTGAAAGTCACGGACTCGCACTAGGCGCAGTAGTTGATGGCTGCCCACCAGGTTTATCGATTACAGAAGCCGATTTGCAAATTGATTTAGATCGTCGCAAGCCCGGACAATCACGGTTTACAACGCAGCGACGTGAAGCCGATGAAATCAAAATTCTTTCTGGCGTATTTGAAGGCAAAACAACAGGCACTTCTATTGGTTTGTTGATTGAAAATACCGATCAAAAATCGAAAGACTACTCAAAAATTCAAGATCAGTTTCGTCCTGCCCATGCCGATTATACCTATCAGCAAAAATATGGCCTACGTGACTATCGTGGCGGCGGTCGTTCTTCGGCACGCGAAACAGCAATGCGTGTTGCTGCTGGCGCCATTGCTAAAAAATATCTGCTTGAGCATTTTGGCATTACGATTAAAGGGTACTTGTCTCAACTAGGCCCATTAGCTATTAATAATGTTGATTGGGACGAAATTGAAAACAATGCGTTTTTCTGTCCTGATGCCGCCTTAGTGCCACAGTTAGAAGATTACATGGCCAATCTCAATAAAGAGGGCGATTCAATTGGTGCCAAAATCACCGTAACAGCAACCTCAATGCCAGTCGGTTTAGGTGAGCCTGTATTTGATCGCTTAGACGCCGAAGTTGCCCATGCACTAATGGGTATTAACGCGGTTAAAGGTGTAGAGATTGGTGCTGGCTTTGATGTGGTTGCGCAGAAGGGCAGTGAACATCGTGACGAATTGACGCCAGAGGGCTTTAAAAGTAATAACTCCGGCGGTATTTTAGGCGGTATATCTTCTGGCCAAGATATTGTTGCGCATATTGCTTTAAAGCCGACATCCAGTATTCGTTTACCGGGTGATAGCATTAATGAAAAAGGCGAGGCCGTTGAGGTTATTACCACTGGCAGACATGATCCCTGTGTTGGCATTCGTGCCGTGCCTATTGCTGAAGCCATGCTCGCGATTGTTTTGATGGATCATATGCTTCGGCATCGTGGCCAGAATGCTGATGTTGTGTCGGCAACGCCAATAATCCCTGGTTCTACTAATTAATAATAATAGTTTTTTAACTGGTTAAACCGTTCATGCCTTATTGGCGTCTCTCAAGTTTTTATTTTTCTTATTTCGCCTTGTTAGGCGCAATCATTCCTTTCTGGACACTGTATTTAAGTGATCTCGGTTTTGATCCATTAGAAATTGGCATGTTGGCTGCCATTATGATGGGGACCAAAATCGTATCGCCATATTTACTCGGTTGGTTAGCCGATAAAAGTCGACGACCAATGCGTGTAATACGCTGGTCAGCTTTCCTTTCCTTTGTTTTCTTTCTCGGTATGTTTTTATCTAGCGGCTTTTATTATGTAGCGGTAATTATTGCGAGCTTCACTTTTTTTTGGAATGCAGTAATAGGTCAGTTTGAATCGGTCACGTTATCGCAGCTGGGCAAGCACCATTCGCAATATGGCAAAGTGCGCGCTTGGGGTTCTATTGGTTTTATAGTTGCCGTGCTAATCCTTGGTTGGCTTTTTAATACAATTGCTATTAGTTATTTGCCGATAATTATGGCGGTATTATTATTCAGTATTTGGCTATGCAGCTTACTGGTTAAAGATCAAAGACATGATCAGATACAAGCGCATGACAAAGAAAGTACAGATGGGCTCTTTGATATTCTTAAGCGCCCAGCGGTTATCGCTTTTTTCTCAGCTTGCTTTTTATTGCAATTATCTCATGGTCCTTATTATACGTTTTACTCGCTATATTTAGCCGATATCGGTTATTCGAAATTGATTATTGGCTTGCTATGGGGCGCTGGCGTTGTTGCCGAGCTGCTATTATTTCTCGTTATGTCTCGGATATTACGTCGATTCACTGTTCGCGTTATCCTTTTAATTAGTTTGTTTTTCTGCTTTGTTAGATGGCCAATAATCGGGGTTTTTCCGGACTATTTAGCGGTGTTATTAATGGCTCAAGTGATGCATGCATTCACCTTTGCGAGTTTTCATGCTGTGGCAGTTCAATGGGTTCGGCAAGCGTTTGGCAATGCTCATCAAGGGCAGGGGCAGGCGCTCTATTCTGCTGTAGGTTTTGGTGCTGGCGGCGCTGCTGGTGCATTGATTAGCGGGATTATCTGGAGCTATAACCCTTTGTTGGTTTGGTTGCTAGCTGGCATTGCTGGCGGCTTAGGCTTTATTATTATCTGGCGTTTTATTGCTGAAGTGCCAATAGCTCAGCCTTGAGAGCCTATTTAAATAAATCTAAGTAAATGAACCTAAGTAAATGAACCTAAGTAAATGAACCTAAGGGAATGAACCTAAGAGAATGAATATAGTTCAATGGCAGATTCATATAAAAGATCATTTCTGATTGTTATTTCATTGCATCTAAAGTCTTGTTGTTACAAGACGTATTAGTTCTCGTGTTAGGCGCTATATCAGCTGTGAGATGGTTTTG
>DMZE01000098.1 GCA_003492055.1 Cellvibrionales bacterium | reverse complement strand
ATATAGCCGCTTGCTCATTAGGCGCCGCGCAAGCTGCACTGAACTTATCACAGCGCTATATGAATGACCGTCAACAATTTAACCGTCCCATAAGTAGCTTTCAAGCACTGCAATTTAAGTTGGCCGACATGGCAACCGAGTTAGTCGCCGCGCGGCAAATGGTGCGTTTAGCCGCCTGCAAAATTGATGAAAACCATCCCGAAAAAACCACTTACTGCGCTATGGCAAAACGCTTTACCACCGATGTCGGCTTTAACGTTTGCAATGAAGCCCTGCAATTACATGGTGGCTATGGTTATTTAAAAGAATTTCCTATTGAGCGCTACCAGCGTGATGCCAGAGTCCATCAAATATTAGAAGGCACCAATGAAATTATGCGCGTTCTAATTGCTCGTCGATTATTAGCCGATGAAGGTACGGAGAAAATACAATGAACAACAGCGCTCACCCCGCCTTATGTTTAGAGCAACAAGGGCATACCGCCCTGCTCACCTTAAATAATCCACCGGCGCATACTTGGACAGCCGAAAGCTTAGATGCCCTAGCTAATATTATTAGCGAGCTCAATGCAGACAAAAACAATTACGCATTAATTATTATCGGCAGTGGTGAAAAGTTTTTTTCAGCCGGTGCCGACCTGAATGAGTTTAATCACAGCGATAACGCTAAGTGTGAACGCTTTAGCCATGCCTTTGCTAATGCCTTTACTACTTTAGCAAACTACCAAGGCGTATCGATTGCCGCCATTAACGGCTTTGCTATGGGCGGCGGCTTAGAGACCGCGCTTGCATGTGACATTCGTATTGCCGAGCCGCATGCACAAATGGCGCTGCCTGAATGCAGTGTGGGCTTATTGCCCTGTGGGTTAGGCACACAGCATTTAGGTTTATTAGTAGGCGAGCAATGGGCCAAACGCATGATCTTGCTGGGTGAGCGATTAAATGCCGATAAAGCGTTATCAATAGGTTTAATTAGCGATATAGTCGCGCCTGGCAAGGTGCTCGAAGCGGCACAAAACCTTGCCGCAAAAACCAACAAGCAAAGCCCCATGGCAGTGCGTTACTGCAAAGAACTGATTATGTCATCACGCGATAAACCACTTAACCAAGCGATTACTGAAGAGTGCGAAAAATTTGCTTTGTTATGGGGTACCGATGATCAAAAAGAAGGGGTTGCCGCCTTTGTAGAAAAAAGAAAACCGGAATGGAAAAATCAGTAATGGCAGCAGACAATAGCACAGCAACAAGCAATGATGACCCGGTTATTTTTAAAGAAATCGCCACCAGCAACGGTCGTCTTATTGGACAGATTATTCTTAATGCCCCCGCCAAATTGAATGCATTAACCTTAGAGATGGTCGATCTAATATTATTGAAACTCACGCAGTGGCAATATGATGACAACCTTGTGTTAGTGCTAATGTCCGGCAGCGGCGACAAAGCCTTTTGTGCCGGCGGTGATGTACAAGCGCTTTACCAAGCCGCAAAAAATATTAATAACGGGGGCAAAGCCGCGAACGAAGGACACGGCGATGAAATAGCCGCGCATTTTTTTGAACGCGAATACCGCTTAGATTATTTACTTCATACTTACAGCAAACCGATAATTACTTGGGGCCATGGTTTTATTATGGGTGGCGGCTTAGGCATTTTTGCAGGTTGCCAGCATCGCGTAGTCACCGAACAAACTCGCTTAGCCATGCCCGAAAGCAGTATAGGTTTATACCCTGACGTTGGCGGCAGTTATTTCTTAAATAAAATGCCCGGCAAAACCGGTTTATTTTTAGCCTTAACCGGCGCCGCATTAAATGCCATAGACAGCTGCTATGTTGGCCTAGCCGACTACAGTATTGAGCATTCGCAATTTAACGACAGCTTAAACGCGCTTATAGCTATTGAATGGCAAACCAGCGCCTCGGCGAATAATGTATTAATTCAATTAGCTTTAGACAAACTCTCTGTGGCATCAACCCCTTTAATGCCAGCAGGCCATATAGAACAGCATTTTGATACGATCAATCAACTCTGCAATAACAAATACCTTAGCGATATCGTTAGCGCCATAAGTGATTTTCAAACTGATAATGCCTGGCTAACAAAGGCGCAAGCCAATTTAGCTTATGCATCACCGCTTAGTTTAGCCATTAGCGCTAAGCAATTAAAAGAGTCTGAACAACAGAGTTTAAAAACGATTTTTAATAATGAACTCGTGTTATCGCGTAATCTTGCCCGCCACAGTGAGTTTATTGAAGGCGTTAGAGCATTACTGATTGATAAAGACAAACAACCTCAATGGCAATTTCAAAGTGTCGACGATATTCCTACCGCATTTATCGATAGCTTCTTCACTTCGCCATGGCAAAAAAATCCACTCGCAAATTTATAGGTAAGTGTAATGACAGCAATCGCATTTATTGGCTTAGGCAATATGGGTAGCCCAATGGCTATTAATTTAGTCAAAGCCCAGCATCAAGTCACCGTATTTGATTTAATGCCCGACGCATTAGAAACTTTACGTTTAGCCGGCGCTCGTGTTGCAGCCTCTGCTGCCGAAGCCGTAAAAGGCGCTGAAGTCGTTATTACCATGCTGCCCGCTGGCAAGCATGTTATTGGCGTTTACTTAGGCAGTAACCAACAAGCGGGCATTCTTGATTTGCTCGATAAAAACACCTTATTAATTGATTCAAGCACCATAGATGTCGCCTCTGTTAATGCAGTCGCTACTGCCGCAAAAGAAAAAGGCTTGAGCATGATAGATGCGCCAGTATCTGGCGGTGTTGCAGCGGCCACAGCAGGCACACTCACGTTTATGTGCGGCGGCAGCAGTGAGGCTTTTGAACGCGCCAAAGATGTTTTATCGGCCATGGGTAAGCAACTGTTTTTAGCGGGTGATCATGGTGCCGGGCAAATAGCCAAAATGTGCAATAACATGTTACTAGCCATTCAAATGGCAGGCACCGCCGAAGCATTGCAAATGGGTGTCAATAACGGACTGGATCCATCGGTGTTATCTGACATTATGCTAAAGAGCTCAGGTCGTAATTGGTCATTAGAAGTCTATAACCCCTACCCTGGCGTTATGGAAAGCGCACCGGCCTCTAACGATTTTAAACCGGGCTTTATGGTTGATTTAATGGCGAAAGATTTAGGCTTAGCTATGGACAATGCCGCGAGTAGCAAGAGCAAAACACCCCTAGGCTTATTAGCGCAGAGTTTATATTTGCAAAAACAAGACATGGGTGATGGCAAAAAGGATTTCTCAAGTGTTATTGAATTAATGAAAACGTAATTTAATTGATCACAAAAAACAAAAAAACAGAACAAACAAAAAGAGGCTGACTAAAAATTAGCAGCCTCTCCTAAAAACCCTCAAGCTCCTAACACTAAGACGAAAGCCGATAAATAGAATTTTAATTTTTGATTTAAGCAGTATTACTATGTTTAGCTTTTTTTTCCGCTTCTATAGCATCTGCAATATCATCCGTATCGAACGACATATTCTCCTGCAATGGCTCATTTGTATCACTCGGCTCATTTGAATTAACCGCTTCAGCATCAGTTGCTTCAATGCCAGCCGCTTCAATATCAGATATGTCTTTTCGTGCATTGACCGCCAGTTTTATATAGCCAACAATATCGGCAACCGATTCATGCTGCTCGACATCATCATCCGATATTTCAATATCATAGGCTTCTTCTAAATCCATCGCAATAGAGAGCTTTTCTAAGGAGTCGACACTAATATCACTCAGCAGCATATCTGTTGCAACGCTTTTAATTTTTACTTGCGGGCTTTCAAGAATTAAACGCGAAACCACTTGCTCATAATCATTATCGGTATGTGTATTCATAGTATTATTAAACCACTTCTTTATTACTTACTCGCTGGCCATAGTAAAAAAAACCAACATCGCTAATAGGTAGAATCCTCAGCTTGACCAACATAAGGACTAAAGTCCATGGCGTTTGGGGCCAACTGGCTTAGCATTTCAGGACAGCTCTAATTACCTTGATTATGTGGTATCAATCTAGTTATAGCCCTTAATAAAATGATCATTTTCATCGGGGTCGCTTTCTAGCAAACAAAACCATCGTGGTAATAAAAAGCCATCTAATTCATCGTCTTGCTGCCTAAAATCGTGTGACGCAAGGGGCTGCTTACCTAAAGTTTCTAGCCAGTCTAATGATGGCTCATTAGATTTTTTCACAAAGTTTTTAACAGATTTTTTGACTACAGGCGCTTTTTGTTTTTCTGATAAATTCATAATGGATGACCTAGCTTAAGCCAAGTTGAATTGTCATTTTTTTGTTAGCAGTATTTCATGCACTGCATGGNNGCTTTTGTAGACAACAGCTTCAGCCAAAAAATTTGTTAGATATTTACGAGAAAGACTTTTAGTTAGAAGAAAAACATTGGCGAGCGATATAAGAGCAAGATGGATTGTTCTAAAAAATGATGGAATGACGTAGTAGTTTAAGGCCGTTTATGTATTTAAGACTGAACCGTCCACAGACTGAATAAGGCTTATTCAGTCTGTTTATCAATAACTTACTTTTCAATAATCGAGACTAGCCAGTCATTATCGTTAACGAAACAAACGCTCTTAACTAAACAAACGAATAAGCGCTGCCGGCTCACTAGCCTCTTGTAATGCCAGCATCAGTAATATTCTGGCTTTTTGCGGTGATAAATCATTCGCAAAAATAGCTCCGGCCTCTATTAGGTCTTTACCGCCACCTTCAAAGCCATAAATAGGCTGAACCCGCCCATTAGGCACGCGCGTTGAAACCACCACCGTCACACCCGCGGCAATAGCAGCCTTAACCGCCGTAAATAGCGCAGGGTTAACATTGCCGGCTCCCACAGCAGCAATCACTATACCTTTTGCGCCAGCGTTAACAGCGGCCGTTAATAACGCCCCATCGGCGCCAGCATACATGGCAATAATATCAAC
>DMZE01000068.1 GCA_003492055.1 Cellvibrionales bacterium | reverse complement strand
CATAAAGCCAACCACCAAACTTCGATCAGTTTGCTTACCGACTATACGCCCACAAGCATTCACCATATAAATAGCTAAACGCTGATGAGTGCCCGTTGACTCCATGCCTCGCGACAAAATAAATCCACCTAACATTAATAAAATTAATGGACTGCCATAAGCCTGTGCAACTTGTGAGGGATCTAAAACACCCAATAGAGGAAACAAGGACAAAGGTATCAATGAAGTGACGGGGATTGGGACAGGCTCGGTTATCCACCATAAAACACACCAAGCAGTAATGCTGGCCGTTAACGCAGCTGATTCAGACAAAGAATCTCTGAAAAAAATAAATAAAATTCCTGCTAATGCAGGCCCAGCAATAAGCTTTAGTGTTAACCCACTTACTCTATTCACGCTTTCAGTACTCATAAATCATCTACACCTACACTACTTTTAAACGTATGATTTTTTAACGTATGACTTTTTACTGAAAGTAGCTGAAACCCATCTCGCAGTCGCCAGCGCCACTTTTTTTCAGCCTCATAACCAGTAACAGCTTTAGTTAGCGTTATTATCTTTTCATAAAAAGTGAGAACGGGAGTTAGCCAAAACCCATCCGCTAGCCCGTGAATTTCATGAAATACAATTCCAGTCGGCGTTTCGACGCAGCCCCGCCAAATGAGTTCCCATTGCTGTAATTCATTTTTTTGTAACTCAAACATCTCGACAGTATCGGATGCATTAAAAGAATCGATGATCCCGTGATTCACTACCAACAATTGCCATCGACCACTAGGCCTCTGTGCCAAATCAAAACTCTGAGGAGAAAAATGATCAGGCTCATCACAATTAAGATCACCCCATATTGGCAGCCTCATTCTCAAATCATTACTACTATTCGCTGAATACAATAACCGATGTTTATCGGTAGCCAAATGAAGCAATGATAACTGGCCGCCTAAATCGCCGGGCTCTGACACATCAATAAACAGCATGCCACTGCCATCAGGTAACGGCTCAATGGCCTCAAATTCAAACTGACCCTCTTCAAAATAATTAGCACCATCACAGCCCGCCAACGCCCCGACTAAGGGCACCAATAGCAGGATGCAAGCGACCAACTTTGAAGCAGCAATCACAGAATGTAAAACAATTAATGACATTAAGAGACTCGTATGAGGTAGCAAGTGAGACATGGTATGATTTGCTCTTCATAGATTCAACCAGATACAGCCAGATACAAAAAGCGCCACACTATGCACACAAAACCATGCCTACAAAGCTAATAGACACCTTTGGTCGAGAAATCGACTATGCCCGCCTGTCAGTCACTGATCGCTGTGATTTTCGCTGCGTGTATTGCATGGCCGAAGAGATGACATTTTTGCCCAAAGCTGAAATCCTCTCTTTAGACGAACTATTGCGTATCGCCTCGGCGTTAATTGATAGCGGCATTAAAAAGATCCGACTCACCGGCGGCGAACCGTTAATCCGCAATAATATTATGTGGCTAATTGAATCCATTAGTAAGCTAGAGGGTTTAGAAGAATTAACCTTAACTACCAATGGCTCGCAACTCAGTAAATATGCAGATGATTTACGACGCTGCGGAATTAAACGCATTAATATCAGTATTGATTCACTGCAAGCCGATAAATTCAAAGCCATTACCCGCACGGGGCAATTGCAGCAAGTACTTAAGGGTATAGATGCCGCGATTAAAGCCGGCTTTGAAAGTATTAAATTAAACAGTGTTATTTTGAAAAACCGTAATGATGATGAAGTTTTATCGCTGGTTGATTTTGCACGACAAAAAAAAATTGATATTGCCTTTATAGAAGAAATGCCCATGGGCGATATCGTTGAGCATAATCGTCTTCTAACATTCTGTTCTAGCGATGAGCTTCGAGAAATCATCGATAAAGAATTTAACTTAATACCCAGTCATAAAAAAACTAACGGCCCAGCAAAATATTATTCGCTTGCCAATAGTCAAACTCATGTTGGCTTTATTTCTCCTCATAGCCATAACTTTTGTGGCGAGTGTAACCGCATACGCGTGACCGTAGAGGGGAGATTACTTTTATGCTTGGGGAATGAGCATTCGGTAGATTTACGAAGCTTATTGAGAAACAAAGAATACTCTGACGAAGATTTAACGCAAGCCATTAAAGAGAGTATGGAGATTAAACCCGAACGCCATTATTTTAATCTTGAAGAAAAACCACAAATTGTTCGATTTATGAATACCACCGGCGGTTAATCAATCGATAACCCGGCTTTAAATAGATTGATATTTTTATTGTAAGCATCTATACAAGACGCACAAATACAATGCTTTTGCTTTGATGCCAGTGGTAGCAAATCCAACAACCCTTGAGGGACACTCTTCTCTCGACACCAACATGCGGCAATAGCGTCAACATCGCATTGATTATTAGATCGGCAAAAAGGACATAGAAAATTTTCTTTCGTCATTACCCTACCTAAGCTCATATTCAATCACGAAATACATCTATTTAAACGACAAACAAGCAACCGTTTCAAAATGATAAGTTGATGGAAATAAATCCACCAATATCATTTTATCGATAGTGAATTTACCCTCTAACGCCTGAAGATCTCTCGCCATGGTGGCCGCATTACAGCTAACATAAATCAACTGTTTAGGCTTGCACGCCTTCATCCAATAAGTCAGCGCAGGAAAACCTTTGCGCGGTGGGTCGATTAAAACGCTATCGAACTGCGTGAATGAAGACAGTTTTTTGAACCGCTTAAGTGCACCCTCATCAAATAAATCAATTTTTAAATAATCTTCATGATTATTAGGAACAACATCCACCATCACTCGCGGCAATGTCTCCTCACTTTTTTCTAAGATTTTTTCTGAAAGGTTTCCGTTGCCAGAAAATAGATCCAGCAATCGGCTTGGCGCTTTTTTGGCATTTAAGATTTCATCACTCACCAGCGATTTCAGCACCGCATTCATCGCATCATTGACTTGCGTAAAGCCACCGTCCGCATAATCACTGTTCCAGGTTTCTTTCACCGCACCAGACTCATCCAGATAAAGCTCGCAATGGCCTTTACCATCTCGCGACTCCGACCAAGTTTTATCACCGTAGAGCGCATCAAATTCAGATTGCATTTCTGGACGAATCATTTTGCAATTAGGAATTTCTATCACTTGATTGGTTGCCGCATCCACCAAACCAATATATTTATGACGGTAATGTAATTGCATTCGATTACGATAAGATAATCGCTCGGGGGCGGCGACCACACTTATCGACTGTTCGCTCAAATGACCCGAGCGCAATAATGGCTGCATAATTTTAGTCAATGCATCCTGTTTAAAACTTAGCTCTGTCTGATAATCCGTATGGAGATAATGACAGCCTGGGCATTGTTGAAAATGTTCGCATTCGGCAGCAATCCGCTTGGGAGACAACTCATCGGCAGCGTCCACCGTGGCAAACTGAACACCCTTACTGCGTTTATGAATACGAGCAACACCCGATTCGCCTGGCAATGTTTTAGCAATAAAAGTAATCGCGCCTTCTTGCTTGCACACACCCTGCCCCAAGCCATCCATATGCTCAATACTGTAATTGTGTTTCTGCAAGCCCGGTTTCGGCTTATTAGAGCGGCCACGGCTAAAAGTACTAGTGCGCTTACGAATACCGGCATCCGGCTTATTAAAATGCGACAAGAGTTATCCTTATTAAGTCTGATTTCAGAAGGGCATTCTAATCAAATCTTAGATAAAGCGCAGGTTTATTAAGTCAGGGAATGCATGACAGTATTTAGCAGTCTGTTAAGAGAGGTTTATTTCGCGGGTAGATGAAACTCAATGACATTTTGATCAGGGTCACGAATAAATATAAAGGAAGCACCTTCTGAGGTAACTATTGGGCCTTCGGTGATTTCAAAGCCTATGGATTCAAGATGCGCTTGCGTGGCTTGCATATCGCTTATTTCTAGCGCCATATGGGTATAGCCGGTATATTTTTCGGGGATATCCATGAGCATATTGACTATCTGGTTTTTTGAGGCATTTAGGATAAAGTTGATATTTACGCCGGAAGGATGCTCCATAATGGCGACGGGTTCTGGGCCAAGGGGTCCGGCTATAAATTCAAAGCCTAATTTTTCATAAAAACGACGGGCAATATCCAAGTCTGCTACCCTAATGCCGATATGATTGATTCTGGTGATTTCTTTCATTGCTGAATCCGCGGTAGTTTATCTATTTAAAATGGGGGGCAGCAATTTTGAATTGTGCTGCGGAATATTTTGTCGTTGCCTATGGGACAATCATGAGGGATATAGTGCGGGAATGTTGATGGCGGATGGTTTATTTTACATTTGTTATTAAGTTAAAGTTTTAAGGGTTGGAGTTTTTTAGGGTTTTAAGTTCAAGGTCGTCGGGGGTGGGCTGACAGCCGAAGTCTAGATATTTCAGATCTACCTGATAGTATCGTTATATTCTGAGGGTTTAATTTTTTGTTTTTAGTTTTA